>NZ_AEPN01000006.1:0-154954 GCF_000185925.1 Paracoccus sp. TRP
ACGATCACGAAAGCCGATGCCCGGACGATTCTCACCCGCGACCTGCCCCGGTATGAGGCAGATGTAACCCGGCTGGTCCGCGTTCCGCTGAATGAAAACCAGTTCGGCGCACTGGTCAGCTTTACCTACAACCTCGGGGCCGGAAATCTCACCTCATCTACGCTGCTGCGCAAGCTGAACGCCGGGGACTATGCCGGTGCGGCTGCGGAGTTTCCGACGTGGAACAAGGCCGGTGGCAAGGTCCTGAACGGGCTGGTTCGCCGCCGTGCAGCGGAACGGGCGCTGTTTGAGAAGCCGGTGACGGTGCCGGAAAGAAGCGCGACCACGGCACCGTCAGGCGGGATTGTGGCCGCTATCGTCGCACTTCTCAAGGCCATGTTTGGGGGGAAATGAGCATGTTTCTTTATATCCGAGTCGCGCTTTACGTGTTCTTCGGCTGGCTGGCCGGGGCCGGGATCGGCTCCATCGATCCGACAGGGCGGGTGTTCAGCATCGAGATTGACCGGCTGGCTGAGTGGCTGGTGAGCGGCCTTGGTATCGCCGCCACCTTCGCTGTGTCGCGCTTTGCCAAACACCGGTGACGGCCATGCTGTTTTCGCGCCTGAAAGCGGCGCTGGCTGGCCTTGCGTTGCTCCTGCTGGGTCTCGGAGGGGCGTGGCTGAAAGGCCGCTCTGCGGGGCGCTCAGAGGCCCGCGCGGGCGAGGATCGAGCTTACCGGGAAACGAGGGAGAGAATCGATGCGGTTGATAATTCTGCCCGCTTGTCTGACGATGACGTTACTCGCCGGTTGCGCCAGCACGCAGGTCAGCCAAAGCGCGATCTGTGACGCTACGGGCGCATCACGGCGGGCACTGGCTGATGCGCTGCTGACCGATGGCGGCCCTCGCAGTCAGCGCGCCGGTCTGCGGCTGCTGGATCAGATAGCGGCGGGGTGTCACCCCTGACGCCGGGCGCGGTTTTTGATCGAGTCTTGATCCGACAGGGCTTTTTGCGTTTCAGGCGCGATCTTGTCGAGCCATGCCCACCCGGCCCATTTGTCGCCGGTAGCCCGCAGATGGCTATACCTCTGCAAGCTTGGCCAACTCCGATGGCCCGAGACGCTTGCGGCCTGCGGGATCGTTTTTCCCATCTCGAACAGCCGCGACACGCCTTCGTGGCGCAGGTCGTGAAAATGCAGGTCCTCGATGCCAAGCAGCTTGCATGCCCTGGTGAACGCGGTGCTCACCGCATCGGTTGTGTAGGGAAAGATGCGGCTGTTCTCGACCGGCATGGTCTTGACGATCCGCTCGGCCTCGGGCGGCAGGTCAACCCAGATATCGTTCCCTTCCTTCTCTCCGGGATGCTTCATGTCGCGCACCAAGATGCGGCCGGCTTCGAGATCCGCCCAGGTGAGGCTCACGATCTCCTCTTGGCGTCGGGTCGAGAAGATCGCAAAGGCGCAGATCTTATGCATGGGAAGCGCGCGGCCTTTGCGCCAGCGGTCCTCGAAATGCGCCATCAGCCGGTCGATCTCGTTGACGGTCGGTCGGCGGTCCCGCTTCTTGGATTTGCCGATCAACCCCAGGCTCTTGCAAACCGCAGTCGCTGATCGCATCTCGGCCGGGTCGAGCGGCATCTTCCATGCCGGTTCTGCAATGGCGAATATCGCGGACAGATGCGAAAGATAGTTCCCGACCGTCTGCGGTTGTCGGCCACCCTCGGTCAGCTCCTGGGCGAACTCGACCAGCTTCTGGGAGGTTACGGCAGAGCAGGGCAGGGCAGCTATTTCAAACGACCTGATCGCTTTCAGCACCTGAGCCTTCGTCTTGCCGATCTGCTTGGTGGACGTCTTGGTGTATTTGTCGATCGCATCCGCTAACGTGGCGCCGCCGGTGCGTGCGCCCTCCAGCTTCTCGAAGCCGCCCGGCTTCTTTAGCTCGGCTTCCTTTCGGCGCAACCAAGCCTCTGCAGCGGCTCGCCTTTCGAAGGTCGAAGACGCAGACGCCTTCTTGCCGTCTCGCATTACCCTGACCTGTGCGGTATAGACGACAGATCCGTCTTTCAGGCGGCGCTCGGTGATAGTCCCCATCGGATTTGCTAATGCCTCTGCGATTCTTGCTAACCGTAAGCAAAGCAAAAACCGGAACAGGATAAAACCAGCAAAAACAACATGAGATCGGACGGCATAAGCAGTGCCCGAAATGACTAAAACTAGTTATTTTTCAAATAAAAACAACGGCTTTATGCTTTCGGTCGCGCCGATGATGGACTGGACCGACAGCCTGTGCCGGCGCATCCATCGGCGGCTGTCGCGTCACACGCTGCTTTATACCGAGATGGTGACCGCTCCGGCGCTGGTTTACGGCGACCGGGCAAAGCTTTTGGATTTTGACGTTGCCGAACATCCGGTTGCGCTGCAACTTGGCGGATCAGACCCTGCCCAACTGGCCGAGGCCGCGCGCATCGGTGCTGAATGGGGTTATGATGAGATCAACCTGAATGTCGGCTGCCCCAGCGACCGGGTACAATCGGGCTGTTTCGGTGCGGTTCTGATGACGCGTCCCGAACTTGTCGCGGAATGTGTCGCGGCGATGATCGCGGCAAGCCCGGTCGAGGTGACAGTGAAATGCCGTATCGGCGTCGATAATCAAGCGCCCGAGGCGGTGCTGCCCGATTTCATCGCCCGCGTGCGCGACGCCGGTGTACGCCGCCTGACCATTCACGCCCGCAAAGCCTGGTTGCAAGGTCTGTCCCCGCGTGAAAATCGTGAAGTCCCGCCACTGGATTATCCCCTGGTTCATCGCATGAAGCAGCAGTTTCCTGAACTGCATCTGTCGATCAACGGTGGCATTGCGACGCTTGATGCAACGCGCGAGCATCTGGCGGTGATGGATGGGGTGATGATCGGCCGCGCCGCATATCACCAGCCGTGGGAGGTTCTGGGTCAGGCCGACCGGCTGTGGGGCACAGAGCCGCCATTCTCTGATCCGCTGGCGGCGGCACAGGCGCTGCGCGAACTGGTCGAGACGCATCTGGATCGTGGCGGGCGGCTGCATCAGGTGACACGTCATATGCTTGGCCTGTTTCACGGCCGCCCCGGGGCGCGAGGCTGGCGGCGGCAATTGTCGGAAGGCGCCTCTCGCGCCTGTAACCGGGCCGAGGCGCTTGCCGTCTATGACGCGGCGCTGGCCGAGGTCATGGCTCCGGCCTGAGCAGCCCGTCCGTCTCTGCCCATGCCCGCATGGCCCGCATCAGGGTCTCGCGCCGCGATGACTGGCGGGTCGTATCAAGATAATGCGCCAGGATCAGATCCCCGATCAGAAAGCGCAGAATGGGCAACTGATCGGCAGGCAGCAAACCCGGCACACGGGTCAGGGCGCGCCAGTCGGGCAGGGCGATCCCGTCCCGGACCCGCGCCGCGGGCCGCTTGCGTCGGCTTTCCAGCCAGACCAACAACCGGGCCATATCACGGGCCAGCGCCATCTCTGCCGCGCCCTCCATATCAATGCCGGTCAGGCGCAGGACGCCGGGGCGCAGCTCTTCGGCAAAGATATTATCCGCAGTCAGATCGCCATGGCTCAGCCCGCGCTCGACCGGAAGACCGCGCAGCCCTGGCACCTCGGCACGCATCCGGCCCAGATGGGCTTCAACCAAAGCGCGATCTATCCAGCCGCCCCAGGCGACCTCTGCCTGCGCCTCGGCCCTGCCAAGCCAGAAGCGCGGGCCAAACCTGCCACGGCTGCGGCTTGTCCGGGCAAGCGCACGCAGCCATTCCCCCATACGGGTGATCAGGGTTGCGCGCCGCGCCGGCCCGGCCTGAGCCAGCATCTCGGCCAGGGGACGGCCCGGCGCAGGGGCCGTGATCAGAATGCCATGCTCGGGCAAGGCAAGCAGGGGCGACACGACACAATCAAGCGGCCCGTCCAGAACCTGCGCCACCTGCTTCAACCGTGTCTCTGCCCGTTGCACGCGGTCAGCGGGATCGGCGCCGCGAAACAGCTTCAGCCACGCCGGGCGACCGTCCAGCCGGATTTCAAGCACCATGCGGTCGGGCCGGTCGCGCACAAGCCGCAACGGCTCGACCCCCGGCAGGGCCGCAAGCGCGGCCAGCGGATCAGACCCGCTCGGCAGCCTTGGCCTCATTCCACAGTGCATCCATCTCGGCCAGGTCGCTATCCTCGGGACGTCGGCCCTGAGCGGCAAGCGCAGTTTCGATCGACTGGAAGCGGCGCGTGAACTTGGCATTGGCCAGGCGCAACGCCTCTTCGGGGTCAATCTTCAGGTGGCGGGCAAGATTCGCCATGACAAACAGCAGATCGCCGAATTCTTCGGTCAAATGGGCGTGATCGGCACTGTCGCGCGCCTCGACCAGTTCGCGGGTTTCTTCGGCGATCTTGTCCAGCACTTCGGCGGGGCCGGGCCAGTCAAAGCCGACACGGGCGGCGCGGTTTTGCAGCTTGATCGCCCGGGTCAACGCGGGCAGGCCAAGCGCCACGCCATCAAGCACGCCCTTTTCCGCCTTGGCGGCGCGTTCGCGTGCCTTGATCTCTTCCCAGTCCTTGATCTGTTGCTCGGCCGATTTGTCGCGGGATTCGTCGCCAAAGACATGAGGATGGCGAAAGATCAGCTTGTCCGAGACCGCGCGCACCACGTCGGTAAAGTCGAACATTCCGGCCTCGGACGCCATCTGCGCGTGAAAAACGACCTGCAAAAGCAGATCGCCCAGCTCTCCCGGCAGCTCATCCCAGGCCTCGCGCGCGATGGCATCGGCGACCTCATGCGCCTCTTCTATCGTATAGGGCGCGATCGAGGCAAAATCCTGCTCGATATCCCAGGGGCAGCCAGCCTGCGGGTCGCGCAGCGCCACCATGATCGCAAGAAGGCGGCGGATGCCGGTCTTGTCCGCCGTCTCGCGCATCAGCGCGGGATGGGTGGCCTTGTCCTCTGTCATGATCGAACCCCTTTGCTCGGCGCAGGCTGCATTGACCTGCCATATGCGCGGCCCCATGTCCACGCCATCGCACCAAAGCGCGCGTTCGGCTTTCTTGCCATCGCCTGCCGCCGCAGATAGGGTGCGCGCCAATTCCGCCGGGGGATTGCCCGGAGAACGACAGCACAGGGATAGACTTAATGCTCGTGACCCCCGCCTATGCTCAGGCCGCAGGAGGCGCCGGTGGCGCCGCCGGACTTGCCTCGTTCCTTCCGCTGATCCTGATCTTTGTGATCATGTATTTCCTGATGATCCGCCCGCAGCAAAAGCGGATGAAGGAACATCGCGCCATGATCGAGGCCCTGAAAAAGGGGGATGAGATCGTGACCCAGGGCGGCCTTGTCGGCAAGATCACCTCGGTGCGCGACAATGAGCTTGAGGTCGAGATCGCCGCGGGCGTCAAGGTTCGTGTCATCCGCTCGACCGTGACCGGGCTTGTAAACCGCACCCAACCTGCCGCCGCCAACAGCTGAGACCCCGTCAGACACCATGCTGGACATCCCCCTCTGGAAGCGTCTGCTGATCCTGGGCATCACTGCCCTGGGTCTGCTCTGCGCGATGCCGAACCTGTTTTACAGCCGGGTCGAGCAGCATAACGACGCCATTGCCGCCGTTGAACGTAACGGGTTCGAGACCCCCGAAGAGGCCGAGGCCCGCGCCGGCTGGCCGGACTGGCTGCCATCAGGGCTGGTCAACCTTGGCCTCGACCTGCGCGGCGGAGCCCATCTCCTGGGCGAGGTGCATGTCCAGGATGTCTATAAGGCGCGCATGGACGCATTGTGGCCCGAGCTGCGCGACGCGCTGGTTGCTCAGCGCGAAGTCGTCGGAGCAGTCCGCCGCGTGCAGGCCCCCGACGGGCAGCTGGCAGTCGAGATCGGCAACCCCGATCAGATGGCCAAGGCGGTCGAGATCGCCCGCGGCCTTGCCACGCCCGTCACCTCTCTGTCAGGGGCTGGGCAAAGCGATCTTGCGGTTTCGGCAAATGGCAGCCGCCTGATCGTGCAGCTGTCGGATGCCGAAAAGGCTGCGACCGATGATCGCACCGTCCAGCAATCGCTGGAAATCGTCCGCCGCCGCATCGACGAGGTCGGCACGCGCGAGCCGACGATCCAGCGTCAGGGCAAGGATCGCATCCTGATCCAGGTGCCCGGCATCGGCTCGGCCGAAGAGCTGAAGGAGCTGATCGGCACCACCGCGCGGCTGACCTTTAACCCGGTGATCAGCCGTACCAGCGACGCCAATGCGCGCCCGGGCATGGGCAATGTCCTGTTGCCCTCGATGGATGAGCCCGGCGTCTACTACATCATCGAGGAAAGCCCCGTCGTCACCGGCGAGGACCTGACCGACGCGCGACCAAGTTTTGACCAGAACGGCCAGCCTTCGGTCGATTTCCGCTTTGGCCCGTCGGGTGCCAAACGGTTTGGTGCCTATACCTCGGCCAATATCGGTCAGCCCTTTGCCATCGTTCTGGACGATCAGGTGATTTCGGCCCCGGTAATCCGGCAGGCCATCACGACCGGTTCGGGTCAGATCTCGGGTTCCATGAATGTCGAGGATTCGACCCGGCTTGCTGTGCTGTTGCGCGCTGGCGCCCTGCCGGCCGAGATGACCTTCCTGGAAGAGCGCACGATCGGCCCGGAACTGGGGCAGGACTCGATCGACGCGGGCAGGCTTTCCTCGGTAATCGCCACGGTCGCGGTCGTGGCCTATATGATCGCAAGCTACGGGTTCTTCGGCGCCATCGCCTCAATTGCGGTGATCATCAACGTCGTCCTGATCCTTGCGGTCATGTCGATGATGGGCGCGACGCTGACCCTGCCGGGCATCGCCGGCATCGTGCTGACCGTCGGCACCGCCGTTGACGCCAACGTCATCATCTATGAGCGTATCCGCGAAGAACTGCGCGCCGGCAAGCGGGTGGTCAAGGCCATCGACGACGGCTTTAATGAGGCCATGAGTGCGATCATCGACGCCAACGTGACCAGTTTCATCGCGGCGATGGTGATGTTCTTCCTTGGCTCGGGACCGGTCAAGGGCTTTGCGGTCACGCTGACCATCGGCCTTGTCACCTCGGTCTTTACCGCAATCTACCTGACGCGGCTGATGATCGTGTTCTGGCTGCAGTGGCGCAAGCCCAAAGAACTGATCCTGTAAGGGAGCAAGACCATGGCATTTCGTCTGAAACTCGTTCCCGACAACACCAGCTATAACTTCTTTCGCTGGCAGTGGCTGACCTTTGGTATCTCGGCGCTGGCAATGGTCGCCTCGGTGGTGATCGTTCTGGTCATGGGGCTGAACTTTGGCATCGACTTCAAGGGCGGCACCACCATCCGCACCGAAAGCCCGACCGCATTCGAGGTCGGGGATTATCGCCAGGCACTGAACAATCTGGACCTTGGCGATGTCTCGATCACCGAGGTCTTTGACCCCAGCTTTGGCGAAACAAAGCATGTGGCAATGGTTCGCATCGGCTCCACCGACAAGACCGGATCGGTCACGCCGGAACAGCTGAACGAGATCAAGGCGGCGCTGAAAACCGTCGATCCCGAGGTCGCCTTTCCCGCTGTGGAATCGGTCGGACCCAAGGTCTCGGGCGAGCTGGTCATGACGGCCTTCTACGCCGTGGGCGCAGCGACGCTTGGCATCATGCTGTATATCTGGCTGCGCTTTGAATGGCAGTTCGCGCTTGGCGCGGTCGTCTCGATCCTGCATGACGTGCTGCTGACCGTCGGGATCTTTTCGCTGTTCCAGCTCAAATTCGACCTGACCACCATCGCGGCGCTGCTGACCACGCTTGGCTATTCGGTCAACGACACCGTGGTCGTCTTTGACCGGCTGCGAGAGAACCTGATCAAGTTCAAGACCATGCCGCTGATCGACGTCATGAACCTGACGGTGAACGAGACGCTGTCGCGTACCATCATGACCGCCGTCACCACTGCGCTGGCGCTTGGCGCGATGATGATCTTTGGCGGCGACGTGATCCGCGGCTTTGTGTTTGCGATGCTTTGGGGCGTGTTCGTCGGCTGCTATTCGACGATCTATGTCGCCAAGAACATCGTGCTGTGGCTGGGCGTCAAGCGTGACTGGACCAAGCCCGGTCCCAAAGAGAAATCCGACGTCGAGGATATCCCCGCCGCATTCCGGGATGCCCCCTGATGCCGACGATGGTGCCGACCGAGTTTTCCGGGGCCGTTCCGATTGACGGCTATGGTCCCGGCTTTTTCCGCGTCGGCGGCACCATCCATCATGGCGCGGTGATCGTCACCCCCGAAGGCGCGCAGCCCTGGGGCGGGCTGACCGATCATGCCGCACTGCTGGCGCTCGCCGGACGGGTTGATGTCCTTTTCCTTGGTATGGGCGCAGATATTGCCTTTCCCCCGGCCGGACTCAGCGCCGCGCTGGAAGAGGTGGGGATCATGGCCGAACCAATGAGCTCCCCCTCAGCCGCGCGCAGCTATAACGTCACGCTGTCCGAAGGTCGGCGCGTGGCCTGTGCCCTGATCCCGCTATGAGCCTGCTTGCCGTCCGCGACCTTGCCGTGGCGCGCGGCGGATTGCGGGCTGTCGAGGGCGTTTCCTTTCAGCTTGCTGCCGGGCGCGCGTTGGTGTTGCGTGGCCCGAACGGTATCGGCAAAACCACGCTTTTGCGTACGCTCGCCGGGCTACAGCCCGCGGTCGAGGGTGTGATCGAGGCCGCGCCCGACAGCATGGCCTATTCCGGCCATGCCGATGGGCTGAAATCGACCCTGACCGTGGCCGAAAACCTGCGCTTCTGGGCCCAGATCTTTGGACGGCAGGACATCGACCCGGCGCTGGATGCCATGAACCTGCGCGAACTTGCATCCCGCCCGGCGCAGGCGCTTTCAGCGGGACAAAAGCGGCGGCTTGGGCTGGCGCGGATGATGGTGACGGGCCGTCCGGTCTGGCTGCTGGATGAGCCGACGGTTTCGCTTGACCACGATTCGGTGGCGCTTTTTGCCGCAATGCTGCGCACCCATCTGGGGCAGGGGGGTGGCGCAATCATCGCGACCCATATCGACCTTGGCCTGCCCGAGGCCGATATCCTGGACCTTGGCCCGTGGCGCGCAACAAACAGCCGCCGCGAATCGCGTCCCGCCGGGTTCAATGAGGCTTTTGCATGAGGACCGGGCGATGATGGCGCTGTTGATCCGCGATCTGCGGCTGGCCACCCGCGCCGGTGGGGGCTTTGGCCTTGCGCTTGCGTTCTTTCTGATCGTCTGCACGTTGGTCCCCTTTGGCGTCGGACCCGAGGGCGGGCAGCTGTCCCGGATCGCCCCGGGGATCCTGTGGGTGGGGGCGCTGCTGTCATGCCTTCTGTCGCTGGACCGTATCTTTGCGCTTGATCACGATGATGGCAGCCTTGATCTGCTTGCCACGGCCCCCCTGCCGATGGAGGGGATGGTCGCGATCAAGGCGCTGGCGCATTGGCTGGTCACCGGCCTGCCGCTTGCGCTGTCGGCACCGGTCTTTGGCCTGCTGTTGCACCTGCCGGGGCCGGCCTATCCCTGGCTGGTCGCGTCCCTGATCCTCGGCACTCCGGCGCTGTCGATGCTGGGCGTCTTTGGCGCAGCGGTGACGGTCGGGCTGCGGCGCGGTGGGCTGCTTCTGTCACTACTGGTCCTGCCCCTTTATGTACCGACACTGATATTCGGCGCCGAAGCGGTGCGGCGCGGTGTCGCAGGGGCAGACCCGATGACGGCTCTGGTCTTTCTGGCCGCGATTACGCTTTTCGTGCTGGCACTGGTGCCTTTCGCCGCTGCTGCCGCATTGCGCGTCAACCTGCGGTAAGAGCGGCGTGACTGCGACCTAAGCGCACTTGAGCGAAAACCGAGCACGGGCTAGGGAGAAGCCATGTCGATCTGGGAATATGCCAACCCTGTCAAGTTCATGCGCACTTCGGGCGCAGCCCTGCCATGGGTGGTGGCCGGGGCAGCGATCTGCACCATTGCCGGGCTGATCTGGGGCTTTCTGACGCCGCAGGATTACAAGCAGGGCGCGACGGTCAAAATCATCTTCCTGCACGTGCCGGCAGCACTTATGGCGATCAACATCTGGCTGATGATGCTGGTCACCTCGCTGATCTGGCTGATCCGCCGCCATCATGTCAGTGCGCTTGCCGCCAAGGCGGCCGCACCGGTTGGTGCGGTAATGACATTGATCGCACTGATCACCGGGGCGGTCTGGGGCCAGCCCATGTGGGGAACCTGGTGGGAATGGGACCCGCGCCTGACCTCGTTCCTGATCCTCTTTCTGTTCTATCTGGGCTATATGGCCCTGTGGGAGGCGGTCGAGAATCCCGACAGCGCCGCCGACCTGACCGGAGTTCTGTGCCTTGTCGGTTCGGTCTTTGCGCTGCTTTCACGCTATGCGGTCAACTTCTGGAATCAGGGTCTGCATCAGGGCGCCTCACTGTCCCTCGCGCCGGGCGAACGGATGTCGGCGGTCTATCGCTACCCGCTTTATCTGACCATGGCAGGGTTTTTCCTGCTGTTTCTGGCGCTTTTGCTGATCCGCACCCGGACCGAGATCCGCCGCCGCCGGCTGGCCGCGCTGCTGGCAAGGGAGAACCGTACATGACCGAACTTGGCAAATACGCCTCGACTGTGCTGACCGCCTATGGTGCCAGCCTCGTCCTGCTGGCCGCACTTATCGTCCAGACCGTGCTGGCCAATGCCCGAGCCCGCCGCGCGCTTGAGGAGCATGAACGCCGTGGCTAAGTTTTCTCCGTTGATGCTGGTTCCGGTGGTGGTTTTCGCCGGCTTTGCCGCCTTGGCCGGATGGTCGCTGATGCGCGACAACCCAAATGCGCTGCCCACAGCCCTTGCCGGACGCGAGGCTCCGTCGGTCGGAGAAACGACGCTGCCCGGCAAGACCCGGCTGACTGACGAAATGCTGCGTCAGCCGGGGGTCAAGATTGTGAACTTCTGGGCAAGCTGGTGCCCCCCTTGCCGCGCCGAACACCCGACCCTGACCGAGCTTTCCAAGCGCCTGCCGGTCTATGGCGTCGACCTTAAGGATCCCGAGCGGGCCGCGCTTGGCTTTCTGTCCGAACATGGCGATCCCTATAAGGCGCTTGCCACTGATCCACGCGGGCGGGTGGCAATCGACTGGGGTGTGACCGCACCACCCGAGACCTTTATCATCGACGGCAACGGTCGCATCCTTTACCGCCACGCTGGCCCTCTGGTGCGTGAGGATTACGCCAACCGCTTCCTGCCCGAGCTTGAAAAGGCGCTTGCCGCCGAGTGACGGCAGCCGATTGCACCTTTCCAGGACCGGACCGGGCAAAGCCGCCGCCTTGCGCATATATTTCCAGGACGTCGTCGCCCGACCGTCGCGGTAAGCCTTTCCAAGCCCTGCGCCGGGCGCTAAGACACCCGGGCTTGCAAGAGGGCCGTCATGTCGCAGAACCAGCCGACCATCGCTCCGCAACCCGGCATCATGGAGATCTCGCTTTACGAAGGCGGGGCCTCAAAGGTGGCGGGGGTCGAGAATGTCGTGAAGCTTTCCTCGAACGAAAACCCCTTTGGCCCGTCCGAAAAGGCGCGCGAGGCGGTGATCCGCGCCGCCCATTCGCTGCACCGTTACCCAAACACCGATCACGCCGGGCTGCGCGCCGCAATCGGCGAGGTTCACGGGCTTGATCCCGACCGCATCATCTGCGGCGTCGGGTCAGACGAGATCATCCATTTCCTTTGCCAGGCATATGCCGGGCCCGGAACCGAGGTTCTGTTCACCGAACATGGGTTCCTGATGTATCGCATTTCGGCCCACGCGGCGGGCGCGACACCGGTGCAGGTGCGCGAACGCGACCGGGTCACCGATGTCGACGCGCTGATTGCCGGCGCGACCGAGCGCACGCGGCTGATCTTTATCGCAAACCCGAACAACCCCACCGGCACGATGATCGGCCTGCCGGAACTTGAGCGGCTGGCCCGCGCGGTACCACATGCGATCCTGGTGATCGACGCTGCATATGCTGAGTATGTCGAGGGTTATGACGGCGGCGCCGAACTGGCGACCCGCTTGCCCAACGTTTTCATGACCCGGACGTTTTCCAAAATCTACGGTCTGGGCGGACTGCGGGTTGGCTGGGGCTATGGCCCACGCGAAATCATCGACGTGCTCAATCGCATCCGCGGTCCCTTCAACCTTTCGAATGTTGCGCTGGAAGGGGCCGAGGCGGCCGTGCGCGACCGCGAACATATCGCCCGCTGCCAGTCCGAAAACACCCGGCTGCGCGCGTGGCTGGCCGAGGCGCTGGCTGAAAAAGGCGTGCCCTCGGACACCTCCTGTGCGAACTTCCTGCTCGCACGCTTTGCCGATGCCGACACCGCCGGGGCTTGCGACGAATACCTCAAGGCGCAGGGGCTGATCGTGCGCCGCGTGGCAGGCTATGGGCTGCCGCATTGCCTGCGTATCACCATCGGGGACGAGGCCTCATGCCGCCGGGTCGCCCATGTCATCGGCCAGTTCATGTCTGAACGCGCGGAGAGGGGCTGATGGGCACCGTTGTCTACGACCGCGTCGCGCTGATCGGGCTGGGGCTGATCGCCGGGTCGATGTCGCTTGCCATGCGCAAAGCCGGGCTGGCGGGCGAAATCGTCGGCCATGCCCGCAGTGCCGAAACCCGTGACATTGCGCGGGAAATCGGACTGGTTGACCGCATTACCGAAACCGCAGCCGAGGCGGTGCAGGACGCCGATCTGATCGTGCTGGCTGTGCCTGTCGGCGTGATGGGCGCTGTCGCCGCCGAAATCGCACCGCATCTGAAGCCGGGTGCGACCGTAACCGATGTCGGCTCGGTCAAGCAGGCGGTGATCGAGGCCGTCTCACCCCATATCCCCGCCGGCGTACATTTCATCCCCGGCCACCCGCTGGCAGGGACCGAACATTCCGGCCCGCGTTCGGGCTTTGCGACCCTGTTTCGCAACCGCTGGTGGCTGCTGACCCCAGTCGGGGGCAGCGAGCCGGCAGCGGTCGAACGGCTTGCGATGCTGATCCGCACCATGGGCGCCAATGTCGAGGAAATGGACGCCGCCCATCACGATCTGGTGCTGGCAGTGACCAGCCACACCCCGCACCTGATAGCCTATACGATGGTTGGTGTCGCCGATCACCTCAAGCGCATCACTGAAAGCGAAGTGATCAAATATTCCGCCGCGGGCTTTCGGGATTTCACCCGCATTGCCGCATCAGACCCGACCATGTGGCGCGATGTGTTTCTGCAAAACAAGGATGCGGTTCTGGACATCCTTGGCCGCTTTACCGAAGAGCTGTTCGTTCTGCAGCGCGCGATCCGCATGGGCGACGGGGCGCATCTGCATGACTACTTTACCCGCACCCGGGCCATTCGCCGCGGCATCATCGAGGCCGGGCAGGACACTGCCGCCCCGGACTTCGGCCGCAGCCTGACCGAGCCCCCCGGAAAATCCTGAAGCGTGCCCTAGCGGCGCGGAAAGACCGGGGCGGGGCCCAACGGCACCGGGCCAAGGCTCATCTTGCCACCAGAAAGGGTCAGGGGCAGGCGCAGTTCACCCTGATTCGCCGGGGGAAACTGAAAACCGTCCTCGTCGGGCAGGGGCAGGGTGGCGATGTTTTTCAATATCGTACCAGCCAGCACGACGGCCTTTGGCGAGATCAGCCCGGCATCTGCGGCCACCTGCAACAGCGGCTCGGCATCTGCTGTGTAAAGCGCGATCTGTCCCGCCGCATAACCCTGATCATCAGCCACGATTCTGCCCATCACCCGCATCCGTAATTTACCGAGCTGAATATCGGCAGAATCCAGCCGCAGCCCGAGTGGCAGAGGTTCAGGACCCGCCGCCAGACTTGCCGGTGCGGGCAGGGCGTCGAGCCAGATCTTGCCCGCTGCGTTCAGGCTTAACCGGCCGGGAAGAGACTGGAGAGCGGCAAATCCGGGCTCCAGCTCTGCAAGGCGCAGGTCCAGATCATAGGTGGCAGCCGTGCCCTGCGGCGCATCCTGCCCGACCTTGGTCAGCCGGGCATCGGCCTGAAGGGACTTGGCTAATTCAGCGCCATCAACTGACACCGGACCAGAGGTCAGCCCGACCGAGCCAACCCCGAACCCCTGCAACGGCTTGACGCTCAGCCGCGCCGATGCGTCAGCAAGCCCCAGTTCCAGCGGCCCGGCGCCGGGGTCAAGCGCCACTTGCGGCGGCAGGGTCAGCCGCATCTCTGTCAGGCGCAGCGGGTTCAGCCACAGATCAGCCCAGGGCAGGTCCACCGTCCCGGATGCCGTGCGGAGTCTCAGATCGGATACCCGCACGCCAATCCGCCCAGCCTCGCGCAGTTCGCGGGTACCGCCCAGCTCGACCGACGGCTGCTCGGCCGCCACCTGTTCAAGCTGACGGGCCAGCAATGTTTCCCCGCCCAGCCAGATTCCGCCCAGGATCAGGGCAGACAGGGCAAGAATGACAAGCAGTCGGCGCATCCTGATCCTCATCGCAAACCGGCATCTTGGAACGCCGGCCAGCCTGTCCTAAGTCTTTTCCTCCAGAACGATCTAGCACATCGGGGGTAAAGAATGGGTGAACGGCCGGAGCATTGGGTCTTTGCCTATGGCTCACTGATGTGGGACCCGGGCTTTCCGGTAGCCGAGATGATGCCGGGCCGGCTTGAGGGCTATGCCCGCAGTTTCTGTCTGCTTTCGGTGGTTTATCGCGGTACGGTCGATGTGCCCGGGCTGGTCCTTGGCCTGGACGCCGAACCGGGCGCCCATTGCCGGGGCCTGGCACTGCGCGTGGCCGAGCCGGACTGGGACGAAACCCTTGCCGGTCTGCGCGCCCGCGAACTGACGACCAATGCCTATGCCGAACTGACCCTGCCGCTTGCACTTGATGATGGCAGGCGGGTCGAGGCTGTCACTTATGTGATCCGCCGCGATCACGACCAATATGCCGGCGTAATTGACCTGCAGGAACAGGCCCGGATCATCGCCCGCGCACATGGCGGGCGCGGGCCGAATGCCGATTACCTGTTCAACACCGCCCGCCATCTTGAGCAGATGGGAATCAAGGACCGCGCGATGGAGGAGCTGGTTCGCAACGTCCGCGATCTGCTTCAGCCGCGCCGGGAATAGTATGGCCCGCCCTTCGTGGCGCTTGGCAGCCGCGATTGCGGATTCTACAGTCGAGCCGAACGCAGCAAGGGGGTCGAACTTGTCCCGCACCGACGCCGAACCGCCCGAAGAGACGCCCGCCGAAACCCGCCGCGCCCGCGCTGCCCGGCTGGCCGCGACGCGGAGGACCGGCGAGGCAACCGGCGGTCCCGCGCAGCCGCATTTCTCGCAGCCGGTGCGACAGATCCTGCTGATGCTGATCGTGCTGGCGCTGGTCGTCGCCGGGGCATGGTTCGCCTATGGCCGGATCGTATCTATCTTTCACTCGAATGAATATCTGAACGGGGTCATCCTTGCCGTCTTTGTCATGGGCGTGCTCGGGTGCTTCTGGCAGGTGGCCGAGCTGGTCAAATCGGTCAGCTGGATCGAGCGGTTTGCCGCCCGCCGCCGCAATGCGACCGGCAAGGGGGTCGAGACGCAGGACCCCGAAGGCCCGGATGACGCGCCGCGCCTGCTCGCCCCTTTGGCATCGCTGCTGGGGCAACGCGGGCCGGTTGGCGGGGTGATTTCGACCGAATCGTCACGCTCGATCCTCGAATCGGTGGGCACACGCATCGACGAGGTGCGCGATATCACCCGCTACCTTGCCAACCTGCTGATTTTCCTTGGTCTTCTTGGGACTTTCTACGGACTTGCCACCACGGTCCCGGCAGTGGTCGATACCATCCGCGCCCTTGCCCCTAAGGAAGGCGAGACGGGGATCGAGGTCTTTAACAAGCTGATGACCGGGCTTGAGTCGCAGCTTGGCGGCATGGGCACAGCCTTTTCCAGCTCGCTTCTTGGGCTGGCGGGTTCTTTGGTCGTCGGGCTGCTTGAGCTGTTTGTCACCCATGGCCAGAACCGCTTTTACCGCGAGCTTGAGGAATGGATGTCGGGCTTTACCCGCATCGGCCTGGGTGGGACCGAGGGGCAAAGTCTCGGCGAGGCCGCCCTTGTCAGTTTCCTTGAACGGTTCGAGACGCAGCTGACCGGGTTGCAGCAGTTTTATCACCAGCGCGACGAATTGCGCGATCAGGAGGCCTCGGCCGCTGATCGCCGCTCGCTCGCGCTGGCACAAGAGGTCGAGCGACTGACAGGGCTGCTGGGCTCTGACCGCGACCAGCTTAGCGCCACCCTTGCCGCGGAACGCGAGACCGCGGCGCAAGCACTTGCCGGGGTTGAGCGCGCGATAGTGGGGCTAAACGAGGGGCAGGCGAAACTGTTCGAGGCTCCGCGCCACGATCCGGCCCTGTTGCCCGCGCTTGAGCGTCTCGCCGATGGGCAGGCGCGGTTGATCGCCCTTGCCGAGGCGGGTGCCCCCGATGAAACGGCCCTGCAATCGAGCCTTGAACGTCTGATTGGCGAGCAGTCGCGGCTGATCACCCTTATCGAGGGCTCCAACGAAACATCCTCTGCCATGGCTGGGCGTATGGCGACACTGAGCCAGGCGCTGGAACGCCTGGCCGAGGGGCAAAGCCGCCTGCCGGAACAGGCCGATACCGGCCGCGCGCCCCCGAGAACCACCGCCGTCGACGATCCCGAGGCACGGATGCGGTTGCGCTCGATAGACGTGCAACTGGGCCGGCTGGTCGAAGAGGCCGCCAGCGGTCGCGACGGGCTGATAGCGGAGCTGCGTAGCGATCTGGCCGCACTGACCCGCGCCATCCGCAATCTGGAGCGCGGCGATGGGACTTAGCCGGGGCAACGGCAACCGCTTCTCGGCCAACATCTGGCCGGGTTTCGTCGATGCTATGACCGCGCTGCTGATGGTCATGATGTTCGTTCTGACCATCTTTCTGCTGGTGCAATCGGTGTTGCGCGAACAGATCACCACGCAGGACAGCGAACTGGACCAGCTTGGCCGTCAGGTGGCGGAACTGACCGACGCGCTTTCGACCTCACAAGCGCGCGCCGACTCGCTTGACCGTGACCTCAGCGCCGAGCGTGCACGGCTGCGGCAGTCCGAACAGGCAGTCGCCAGCGCCCGGGCCGAGCTTGACGCCCAGGCCGAGACAGCAAGGCTTGCCGCCGCCCGGCGAGAGGCGCTTGAGGCATTGGTCGCGGATCTGCGCCAAAAAAGCTCAGAGACGCAGGAGAAACTGGACGCGACCGAAGCCGCGCGGCTTGCCGATGCCGCCGCCGTCGCAGCCCTGCGCGAGCGGCTGGCAAAGTCAGAGACCGAGCTTGACGCCGCGACACTGGAACTTGAAGCCGCGCGCAAAAAGGCCGAGGAAACCCTGACGCTGCTTGCCGCCGCCGAGGTCGCGCGCAAAGAGCTTGGCGAACAGGTCGCAACTCAGGCAAGCGAGGCCGAGAAACAGGCGGGGCTGCTGAACCTTGCGCGTCAGAAACTCTCGGAACAAGAGGCGCTGTCGGTCGAGGATCGCCGCCGTATGGAGGCGCTGAACCGGCAGGTGGCCCAGTTGAACGAACAGCTTGGCAGCCTGCGCGCTGTGCTTGAGGCCACGGGCGAAGAGCGCCGCGAAGCCGATCTGCGCGCCGGGGATCTGGGTCGGCAGCTGAATGTGGCGCTGCTGCGCGCTGCCGAAGAGGAACGCAAGCGCCGCGCCCTTGAAGAAGAGGCCCGCACCAAGGCCGAGGAAGAGGCCAAAGATCTGGCACGCTACCGCTCGGAATTCTTTGGCCGGCTGTCACAGATCCTTGCAGGGCGCGAGGGTGTGCAGGTGGTGGGCGACCGTTTTGTCTTTTCCTCAGAGGTGCTGTTTGCGCCGGGCGAGGCCACGCTTTCGCCTGATGGCCGCACTCAGGTCACGCGCGTCGCCGAGATGCTGCGCCAGATCGCGAATGAAATCCCGACCGAGATTGACTGGATGATCCGCGTGGACGGCCATACCGACAATGTGCCGCTATCCGGGCTGGGACGCTACCGCGATAACTGGGAACTGAGTCAGGCGCGCGCGCTGGCGGTGGTGCGCTATCTGGTCGATGACCTTGGCTTTCCGGCAAATCGCCTTGCCCCTGCAGGCTTTGCCGATACCCGCCCGGTGGCTCAGGGCGACACAGCCGAGGCCCGTGCCCAGAACCGCCGGATTGAGCTGAAACTGACCGAACGCTAGGGCAGGGCGGTGATGCCCCGCCACAGAAGCGGTTTTTCTGGGGGCTTAGTCTTCTGTGGCAGCAGTTTCGCGCGGCGGCCGGCCGATGATGTCGCGCAGCGCATCCAGCTCGATGAAATTGTCGGCCTGACGGCGCAGTTCATCGGCAATCATCGGGGGTTGGCTGCGCATGGTCGACACAACCGAGACCCGAACACCCTGACGTTGCAACGCCTCGACCAGCGGGCGAAAATCGCCATCGCCTGAAAACAGCACGGCATGATCAAGCCGGGGCGCCAGTTCCATGGCGTTCACGACCAGCTCGACATCCATGTTACCCTTGACCTTGCGGCGACCCAGCCCGTCGATATACTCGCGCGCAGGTTTCGTCACCATGGAATAGCCGTTGTAATGCAGCCAATCAACCAGGGGGCGAATCGGTGAGTAATCATCATTCTCCAGCAGGGCCGTGTAATAATAGGCACGGACAAGCTTACCCCGCCGCTCGAACTCCTGCCGCAGCAGCTTATAATCAATGTCAAAGCCCAGCGACTTTGCCGCAGCATAAAGATTCGACCCGTCGATGAACAACGCCAGCCGGTCATCCTTGTAAAACACGATGCCCCCGAAATGAACCATAACTCTACTAGAAACACGAACTTAGTTCTTGTGGCACTGGGTGCAAACCTTCCCAGCTCGGTAGGGGCGCCCGGTGACAGCTTGAAATTCGCGCTGAATAAGGTCCTGAACTTACCACAAGTTGTGCCGGTGTCCATCAGTCGATTCTGGCAAACGCCCGCTGTGCCGTCAGGTTCTGGTCCCGATTACGTGAACGCAGCGATGGCTTTTCACTGTCCGCTGCCACCCGACGAGCTGCTTGCCCACCTGCACGGGATCGAGGCAGAGCTGGGCCGGACGCGTGATGGCGGGCGCTGGCAGGCGCGGGGAATCGACCTTGATCTGATCGCCGTCGGGGACATGGTTCTGCCTGATGCGGCAGGGCAGGATGAGTGGCGCAGCCTGCCCCCCGCAGAACAACCTTTGCGTGCACCCGACCGGCTGATCCTGCCGCACCCCCGTCTGCAGGATCGCGGCTTTGTGTTGGTGCCTTTGGCCGAGGTGGCCCCCGACTGGATGCACCCGCGCCTGCGCCTTACTGTCGCACAAATGCTTGCTGCCCTGCCTCCCGGGGCGCTGAGGGGGATGGTGCCGGCAAGTTCTTGACATTTCCGTCGTCAAGGCCCAAATATCCGGCTCCGCCCCTGCACCCCGATTCCAGCTGATAAGGTGACCGATGGCCCGCGTTACAGTCGAAGATTGCGTCGACAAGGTTCCGAACCGTTTTGACCTGGTGATGCTGGCAGCCCATCGCGCGCGCGAAATCGCGTCGGGTAGCCCTCTGACCATTGATCGCGACAACGACAAGAACCCCGTCGTCGCCCTGCGCGAGATTGCCGATGAAACCCAGCCCGTGGACGAGCTGCGTGAGCGCATGATCGAAGGTCATCAGACCCAGATCGAGGTCGATGAGCCCGAAGAAGACGCGATGGCGCTGCTGCTGGGTGTTGAAATGGACCGCCCGAAACCCGCCGACGAAGAATCGGAAGAGCGCATGCTGCGCATGATGCTGGAAGCTCAGGGCAGAAACTGACGCAAAGGGTCTTCGGCACATCATGATCGACGTCGAAGACCTCATTGCACTTATCCGCAATTACAACCCGCGAACCAATGCCGAACTGGTCCGTGACGCCTACGAGTATGGGCGCCGCATGCACGAAGGCCAGTTCCGCCATTCGGGCGAACCCTATTTTACCCATCCGGTCGCGGTGGCCGCCATTCTGACCGAGATGCGGCTTGATGATGCCACCATCATCACCGCGCTTTTGCATGACACGATCGAGGATACGCGCTCGACCTGGAACGAGGTGGCGCAGATCTTTGGACGCGAAATCGCCGATCTGGTCGATGGCGTCACCAAACTGACCAACCTCGAACTTTCCGGCGCGCATTCCAAACAGGCCGAAAACTTTCGCAAGCTTTTCATGGCGATGTCGCGCGATCTTCGCGTGATCCTTATCAAGCTGGCCGACCGCCTGCACAACATGCGCACCATCAAGCATATGCGCGCAGAAAAGCAGCTGCAAAAGGCGCGCGAAACCATGGATATCTTTGCGCCTCTGGCTGGGCGTATGGGTATGCAATGGATGCGCGAAGAGCTTGAGGACCTTGCCTTCAAGGTCATCAATCCCGAAGCCCGCAACTCGATCATCCGTCGCTTTGTCAGCCTGCAGCGCGAAAGCGGCGATATCATCCCCAAGATTACCGCCGATATCCGCGCCGAGCTTGAGCGCGAGGGGATCGAGGCCGACGTCTACGGCCGTGCCAAAAAGCCCTTCAGCATCTGGCGCAAGATGCAGGAAAAGCAGCTCAGCTTTTCGCGCCTGTCAGATATCTATGGGTTCCGCATCATCACCCGGACCGAAGCGGACTGCTATCGCACCCTTGGTGTGATCCACCACCGCTGGCGTGCCGTGCCGGGGCGGTTCAAGGATTACATCAGCCAGCCCAAGGCAAACGGCTATCGCTCGATCCACACCACCGTATCGGGGCGCGATGGCAAGCGGGTCGAGGTGCAGATCCGCACCCGCCAGATGCATGAAGTCGCCGAGGCCGGCGTCGCCGCCCATTGGGCCTATCGGGACGGCGTGCGCACCGCAAACCCCTTTGCCGTCGATCCGGGCGAGTGGATTGCCAGCCTGACCGAGCGTTTCGGCGAAGAGGATCACGACGAATTCCTCGAGCATGTTAAGCTCGAAATGTATTCCGATCAGGTTTTCTGCTTCTCGCCCAAGGGGGATGTGATCCCGCTGCCAAAGGGCGCAACGCCGCTGGACTTTGCCTATGCGATCCATACGCGGCTTGGCTCGTCCTGCGTCGGCGCCAAGGTGGATGGCATCCGGGTGCCGCTGTGGACCCGGCTCAAGAACGGACAATCGGTCGAGATCATCGCCGCCTCGGGTCAACGGCCACAGGCAACCTGGCTGGATATTGTCGTCACCGGCCGCGCCAAGGCCGCAATCCGGCGCAGCCTGCGGCAAGAGGACCGGACGCGCTTTATCCGCCTTGGCTCGGAACTGGTGCGGGTGGCGTTTGAGCATGTCGGCCGCAAAGTCAGCGACAAGGCGCTGCGCACCGCAGCCAAGACCATGGCGCTGCCCGATACTGATGAGTTGCTGGCACGCATTGGCAGCGCCGAGATTTCGGCCCATGACGTACTGACCACGCTTTACCCCGAGCTTGCCGAAAAGCGCAGCGAAATCGACGCCAGGCGCGCCGTTGCCGGGCTGGAGGCCGATCAGGAATTCACCCGCGCGCCGTGCTGCAACCCCCTGCCGGGTGAGCGGATCGTCGGCATCACCTATCGCGGCAAGGGGGTGGTGATCCACGCCATCGACTGTCCGGTGCTGGCGGAATTCGAAGAAAGCCCCGAACGCTGGGTCGATCTGCACTGGCGCGAAGGCCAGCACCCGGCCGCCTATTCGACCATGCTGTCCCTGACCATCCGCCATGACGCCGGGGTTCTGGGGCGTATCTGCACGCTGATCGGGATACAGGGGGCGAATATCTCGGATCTGGAATTCGTCGATCGCAAGCCAGATTTCTATCGCCTGCGCATCGAGGTCGAGCTGCGCGACAGGGAGCACCTGCACGCACTGCTGACTTCGCTTGATGCCGAAAGCGACGTGGCACAGGTCTCGCGCATCCGGGACCCCTTGGCCCATGTCACCTGAAAACGTGACCTGAGGCCCGGCCCACATGTTCAAAAGACGCAAGCCGCTGAGCTATGCTCAGATGTGGACCGAAATGTTCTATCCACGCTCTGGCTGGCGGCGGGCGTCGAAATATGTGCTGCACCGGTTGCGGCGTTTGCCGGACCAGCCGCATCGCGTGGCGCGCGGCTGGGCCTGTGGGATCTTCATTTCGTTCACGCCCTTTTTCGGCTTTCACTTCATGGGCGCGGCGGCGTTGGCCTGGCTGATCCGCGGCAATATCCTTGCCGCTTTGTTGGGGACCTTTGTCGGCAACCCGCTGACCACTCCTTTTATCGCGCTAACCTCGGTCGGGCTTGGCCGTTGGATGCTTGGGGTTGAGGGCAAGTTCACCCCGCATCTGATCTTTGACGAATTCACCCGCGCAGGCAGCGAGTTGTGGAACAACCTGCTTGCCCCGCTGAGCGCCGAACGCACGGCCCATTGGGATCAATTGCAGCAGTTCAACGAACAGATCTTTCTGCCCTATGCGGTCGGGGGGATTCTGCCCGGGCTCGCCGTTTCGGTCGCGGCGCATTACATGACCGTGCCGCTGATCCGCGCCTATCACCGTCACCGCGCGAAACAGATGGCCGAGCGTATCGCCCGAGCTAAGGCCCGGCGCGAGCTTGAACTGGCCACAAAAGCCGCTGCTGAAAAACAGCCGTCTGGGCCGGAAAGCTAAAATCCCAGCCGGTCGCGCAGGGAATACCAACTCATTCCCGCGACAAGCAGCGGCCAGCGCAGCGCAGCCCCACCGGGGAAGGGGGGCGAGGGCAGGGCAGCCATGGTATCGAAACCTTCGCTCTGGCCCTGAACTGCCTTGGCCATCAGCCTGCCAGCAAGCGTCGCCAGTGCCAGCCCGTGCCCGGAATAGCCGCTGGCCGAAAGGCAATTCGGCGCCGGCCGGGCAAAGCAGGGCATACGGTTCATCGTAATCGCCAGCGTGCCGCCCCAGGCATGGGTCAGCTTTACATCAGCAAGGCCGGGATAAATCTCAAGCAACGGCTTGCGCACCTTGGCGGCAATATCCGGGGGGAAACGGTAACTGACATTCTCGCCCCCGCCAAAGATCAGTCGCCCTTCGGTATCTAACCGCCAGTAATTCACCACGAATTTCGTATCATGCACACCGATGGGGCGGGTCAGGACCCCGGCCTGACGCGCGCCCAAGGGCTCGGTCGCGACGATGAAATTGTTGATCGGCATGACGCGGGCCGCGACATGGTTATCAAGGTTGCCCAGATAGCCATTGGCGGCCAGAATCACATGGTCGCAGATCACGCGGCCCCTGGCGGTCTGAACCACGGTCTTTTCGCCAGCCCGGATCGCATGGCGGATATGGTGGACATGGCTCAGCTCGCGGATTTTTGCCCCTGCAGCATCGGCCAGCCGCGCCATGCCGATGGCAAGGTTAAGCGGGTGCAGATGGCCCGCACCGTGGTCAAGCTCGCCCGCGATATAGCGGTCCGAAGGCACTAAAGCACGGAATGCCCCGCGTTCCATCAGCTCGATCCGGTCATAGCCATAGTCGCGAGCAAGCCTCTCGATCATCGCGCGGGCATGATCGAATTCCGCTGGTTTGCGAAAGGCATGGGCGATACCATCGGCGACCGGAACCCCGGCGCGCGAGGCCAGGTCGCGGGTCAGGCGTTTGGCCTCTTCGGCCATGTCCCAAAGCCGGCGGGCCGCTTCGCGCCCGGCCATTCTTTCCAGCTCATCAACCTCAAGCCGCTGGCCGGAACCAATCTGGCCACCATTGCGCCCCGAGGCGCCAAAGCCGACGCGATGCGCCTCAAGCACCACGACATCGCGCCCGGCCTCGGCCAAATACAAGGCCGCCGAAAGGCCGGTATAGCCTGCACCGACCACCACGACATCGGCCCGTTCTTCGCCCAGTTGTGCGGGAAAGGGGGGCAGGGTGTCCCGGGTCTCGGCATAAAGGCTCGGGGGGTATTCCCCGAGACGGTCGTTCGAAAACAAGAGGTTCATGGCCTGCGCCCTTACCGTTCCTTGCCATCCCCGGCCCGGATGATGCGCGGGCCGGGCCCCGGATCACACGTTCAGCAACAGGTGCTCACGCTCCCATGGGCTGATGACCTGCAGGAACTCTTTGTATTCATTGCGTTTAACGGCTTGATAAACGGCTATGAATTCGGCCCCCAGCACCTCGCGCATGGCGGCGCTTTCCTCCATCAGGTCCAGCGCATCGCCAAGGTTATAGGGCAGCTCATCTTCGGACATATAGGCATCGCCCAAGCATTCTGCGCGCGGGTTCTCGGCCTCGATCAGGCCCAGATAGCCGCAGGCAAGGCTGGCCGCGAGGCCAAGATAGGGGTTGCAATCCATGCCTGCCAGCCGGTTTTCGACCCGCCGTGCCTCGGGTTTCGAGATCGGCACCCGCAAGCCGGTGGTACGGTTGTCGCGCCCCCATTCAAGGTTAATTGGCGCAGCAAAATCAGGGACATAGCGGCGATAACTGTTGACATAGGGCGCCAGCAGCGCAATCGCCGCTGGCAGGTGCTTTTGCATGCCAGCGATGAAATGCATAAAGGCCGGCGTCTCGCGTCCCTGTTCGTCCGAAAAGATATTGCACCCGTCACTGGTCGCGATCACCGAATGGTGAATGTGCATGGCGCTGCCCGGTTCACCTTCGATGGGCTTGGCCATGAAGGTCGCGAAACAGTCATGGCGCAGCGCCGCTTCGCGGATCAGGCGCTTGAAGTAAAAGATCTGGTCGGCGAGGACCACCGGATCGCCGTGGTTAAGATTGATCTCGACCTGACCGGCACCGCCTTCCTGCAGGATGCCGTCGATCTCGAACCCCTGCGCCTCGGCAAAATCATAGATATCGTCGATGACCTTGCCGTATTCGTCCACCGCCGACATGGAATAGGCCTGTTTGGCGGCGGCGCGGCGGCCTGTGCGCCCCATGGGCGGCATGATCGGCTGGTTCGGGTCGATGTTGCGCGCGACCAGAAAAAACTCCATCTCGGGCGCAACGATCGGTTTCCAGCCTTTTTGGCGGTAAAGATCGACCACCCGCTTAAGCACGTTGCGCGGCGCGATCGGTACCGGGTTGCCAGACTGGTCCGAGACGTCATGAATGACCTGCAAGGTCACATCCGCCGTCCATGGCGCTGCGGTTGCGGTCGAGAAATCCGGGGTCAGGATCATGTCCGGCTCGGTAAACGCGCCCGAAGGGTTGTCGGCCCAATCGCCGGTAATCGTCTGCAAAAAGATCGAGTTCGGCAGGTAGAAACGCTCTTGATGAGCGAATTTCGAGGCAGGCATTGCCTTGCCCCGCGCCACGCCGGCGATATCGGCGACGATACATTCCACCTCATCAAGCCGCCGCCCGGCAACATAGTCCTGAGCCGCCTGAGGTGTTTCTTCGATCCAATGCGATTTCATGCGGCCCCCTGCCTGACCTGTTCGCGGTAAGCGCGTGGTGCCTTGAAAAATGCCTCGATCCGGTCGGCGATGCTGGCCGATTGCCGGGTGCCGCCCATGCGGGCGCGGGCCTGTTCCAGCAGCGGCTCGGGCACCGTGCCTTTGGCGCGATGCGCAATCAGCCCCTCGACAAAGCTGTCGTCAAACTCGGGATGTGCCTGCACGGTCAACGCGCGGTCGTCATAGACAAGCGCGGCGTTTTCGCAAAACGGGTTGCTGGCCAGCACCTCGGCACCTTCGGGCCGGTGCACCACCTGATCCTGATGCCAGGCGTTCAACGTGACCTTTTGCCCGTTAAAGTCATAATCCTGTGCGCCGACTGCCCAGCCTTCGGGGTGCTTTACCACCTTTCCGCCAAGCGCCTGCGCGATAATCTGGTGGCCAAAGCAGATGCCGACCATAGGCACATGTTCGCCGTAAGCCTTGCGGATGAACTCTTCGAGCGGGGGGATAAAGGGATGATCCTCATAGACGCCATGGCGCGAGCCGGTCAAAAGCCAGCCTTGCGCAGCATGAACGCTGTCAGGAAATTCCATGTTTTCCACGTGATAGCTGGTAAATTCAAAGCCCCGCCCAGCCAGGAGCCGCTCGAACATGGTGTCATAGTCGCCCTTGTCGCCGCGAAGCTCCTGAGGGGACTGGCCACATTTGAGAATGCCGATACGCATGATAATTGGCCTGTCGATTGTCCTGACCAAAGCTAGTCGGGCGCGGCGCGGCGGGCAAGGGGGCTCACGGAACCGCGTTGCGGGGCGCAGGGGGCGCAATGGTCGCATCCCCCCTTGGCAGGGCTGGTTGTCGGACCGCCGCCGCGCTAGGCTTTGCCACAAAGGATCAGCAGAAAAGGACGCCGCCATGGCCGGACTTCGCCCCGATGTGGACCCCGATGGGTTGCAGGAATTCTCGGTCGTCTTTACCGACCGCTCGCTTAACCACATGTCGCAGAAGTTTCAGGGCGTGATGCGCGACATCTCTGCCACGCTGCGCGAGGTGTATGGCGCCGAGGCCGTGGCGCTGGTTCCCGGCGGCGGCACCTGCGCGATGGAGGCAGTTGCCCGCCAGTTTGGCCGCGACGCCCATGCGCTGATCGTGCGAAACGGCTTTTTCAGCTATCGGTGGAGCCAGATCTTGGAGGCAGGGGGCTTTGCCCGCCAGACCACGGTGATGATGGCACGGCCGCAAGGCAATACGCCCCAACCGCCCTTTGCACCCGCACCCATCGAAGAAGTGGTGGCCCGCATCCGCGAAGCCCGCCCCGATGCCGTCTTTGCGCCCCATGTCGAGACCGCAGCAGGGATGATCCTGCCCGACGATTACATCAAGGCGCTGGCCCAGGCCGCCCATGAGGCCGGCGCGATCATGGTACTGGACTGCATCGCCTCGGGCGCGATCTGGGTCGATATGAAGGCGACCGGGGTCGATGTGCTGATCTCGGCCCCGCAAAAGGGCTGGTCGGCTTCGCCCTCGGCGGGGATGGTGATGCTGTCGCCTCGCGCAATCGAACGGCTGGAGACGACGGTCAGCGACAGCTTTGCGCTGGATCTCAAGAAATGGCGCGCGATCATGCAGGCCTATGAACAGGGCGGCCATGCCTATCATGCTACGCTGCCGACCGACGCCCTGCTGGGTCTGCGCGATGCGATGAACGAGACGCGCGCGTTCGGCTTTGAAGCCGCGCGCGAGGCCCAGTGGCAGCTTGGCGATGCCGTACGGGCTGAGCTTGCACGGCGCGGCCTGCGCTCGGTCGCGGGTGAGGGCTTTGCCGCGCCCGGCGTCGTGGTCTGCTATACTGATGATCCCGAGGTTCAAAGCGGCCGCCGCTTTCTTGCCGAGGGCTATCAGATTGCGGCGGGCGTCCCCTTGCAGGTGAACGAAGGCGAGGGGTTCCGCAGCTTTCGTATCGGTTTGTTCGGACTTGATAAACTCAAGGATGTCGAGGGAACGCTGGCCCGGCTGATCCCGGCTTTTGACGCGGTGCTGTGAGACAGACTGACCAAAAGTCGCAGGCGATCCGGGAACAATTCCCGGGCTGAACGGTTGGTTTTGCGAAACCAGTTGCAGCCCTTTGAAAGGACGATGACATGGCCAAACGTGAACTTACCGCCGAAGAACTGAAAGCTCAGGCCCGCGACGCTGCGGACGAAGTGGGCCGCCATGCCCGCCGTGCCGCGGACGAAGCGAGCGAAGCCTATGAAAGCGCAAAAGAGCATGGCGCGGACCTTTATGAAACTGCCCGCGAAAAGGGCGCAGAGTTTGTCGAGACGGCCAGGCGCCGCGGCGCGGAATATGCCGAGGCCGTACGGGAGCAAGGTCACGAATATGCCGGACGCGCACGGGATGAGGCGCGCCGCCTTTATCGTCAGGGTCAGCGCCGCGCTCAGGACGTCGCCGTTCATGCCGAGGAATATTACGACGAATTCTCGGGCATGGTGCGTCGCAATCCCGCGCAAGCTCTCGGGATCGCCGCCGGTGTCGGCTTCCTGCTGGGGCTGATCGTTGCGCGCCGCTGAGGAAGCCGATGTTTGACTATACCAGGAACCTGCAACTTGCCGTCTCTGACAAGTTGCGCCGCGCCGGTCTGAGCGCCGGGGCAGGGGTCGCGCTGCTGATCGGCGCTGGCTTCCTGCTGGCGGCCTTGTGGACCTGGCTTGCATATCATCTGGGCTGGGGCGCGCTTGGCGCCTCGCTCACCCTCGGGATCGCCTTTGTCCTTATCGGGCTGGTGGCGATGCTGATTGCCCGCAAGGAGCGCCACCCGCTGCCCACCGCCGACGATCTGAAGGCCGAGGTTGAACAGCGGCTGAGGATGGCCGCCGATATAGCCGTTGCCAAGGCGACGGGTGCGGCAGATGCGGCCATGGACCGGGCGACGGACAAGGTCGGCCGCCTGATGGAACAGGCCGGGCAACGCGTCCATTCCTTTACCGACAATCTTTCCTATAAGGCCGACCGGCTGGCCGACAGGGCCGAGGCTCGGGTGTATGGCGCTGCACGCAGGGCGGGTGAGACCGCCGCCGACCGCCTTGGCCTGCCGGCCGAGATGCTGCAACAGGCGGCCGAGCGGACCAAGCAGGCCTCGCAATCGCGCATCGGGGCAATCGTGCCACTGATCGGCGCCTTTGCAGTCGGCATGACGCTGGCTTCGCGCCTGCAGGACTGGCGCCATCGCGACGAGGCAGAGAATGGCGAAGAATGGGAGGAAGAGGGTGACTGGCCCGAAGACCCCCGAGGAACCGCCTGAAATCTTGCCCAAAATATACTGATTTAAAAGGAAAAGACCCCGCGGGTGCGGGGTCTTTTCCTTTTGCGATCCGGTAACCCGTGGTCAGGCGTTCGCCTCGCGGATACGGTTGGCGGCATCCTTGTCATAAACGACGCCGGCCTTGTCAAAGAGCTGATCCAGCTCACCCGACAGGGTCATTTCGGTGACGATGTCGCAGCCGCCGACAAACTCGCCCTTGACGTAAAGCTGGGGAATCGTCGGCCAGTCGGAAAAGTCCTTGATACCCTGACGGATACCTTCGTCAGCAAGGACGTTCACGTCCCGATACTGGACGTTCATATAATTCAACACCCCGGCGACGCGGCTTGAGAAGCCGCATTGCGGCATCTCCTTGGTTCCTTTCATGAACAGGACGACGTCATTTGCGTCGATCGTTTCTTGAATCTGCTGGCGCGCATCGGTCATTCTGCTGGTCCTTCCTGAAGCGTCGCATAGCCGCGACGCCTGCGGTTGCTTCTCAATCAGGGGCTTTCGTGGTCAGGGCAAGCGCATGCAGCGCGCCGTTCGGGCCATCCATATGGCCGCGCAGCGCAGCGTAGACGGCGCGTTGCTGTTGCACGCGGTTCTGGCCGCGGAAGCTTTCGTCGATCACTTCTGCGGCATAGTGATTTCCGTCTCCGGCTAGGTCAGTGATGGTGATCTTGGCGTGCGGAAATGCAGCGCGGATCAGGGCTTCGATATCCTGGGCTTCCATCGCCATGGCTGGTCCTTTCACTGTTCTCCATGATGTAGGGGAAGCCTGCGCGGGCCGCAAGGTCGCCGCGACCCGCATCAGAGAGATGGGGCGCCGTCAAACCGCGGAAGGGCGCGCAGACGTTGCGATGCCTGCCGGCAGCAATTACCTGATAACCAAGATTATGTAAGTTAAATCCATTCCTGAAACTCGAAATTGTGTTACATTCCCCGTGTAAATTACTGAGTTTACTTTATCCTGTGCCGTTGTCCAGCAACCTGCGGACCAGTTCGAAACTGTTCCTCACGCCCATCTTGCGGATCATGTTTGCCCGATGCACTTCGACCGTGCGCGGCGAACAGTTCAACGACTTGGCGATCTCTTTGCTGGTAAAGCCGTTGACCAGATAACCGGCGATGCGCTTTTCAGTCGCAGTCAGCAGACTTGCCGCGCCAAGGGCCGAGTCCAAAGACGGGTCCAGCGGCCGGTATGTCCAGATCGCCAGCCGGTGCGGATCGTTTTGATCAAGGGTCCGGCCCCGACCCTCCATCCAGACGATCTGCCCCTCCTTGCGGCGCATGAAACGCTCATCATGATAAAACGGCTGCTCTTGCATCGCGCGCCGCGCCCGCTCGCCCACTAGCTCAAAATCCGTCTCACCGGGATAGAGGCAGCGCATGGATTGCCCCTCAAGCTCTTGCGGGCGCCAGCCAAAGACCTTTTCGACCATCATGCTGGCCCGGACGATCACCCGCTCGGCCAGCACCAGCGTCGCATCGGGTGCATTCTGAAAGCCCAGACTGTCGTAATCGCGGGCCAGGTGCTGCCAGCGGGGTTTCTGCTGCATGGGCGGATACCTATCGATATACGTATTCCTACGGATAGAGCATTAACCGTCCATGCGACAGGTTCTTCTTGACGGGGAGGAAACCATCCGCGCCCGTCGGGAGGATCAACGGATCGAGGCGCACTCATGACAGGATCAAACAAGATTTACCCCAGCGCGGCGGCGGCGCTGGACGGGTTATTGCAGGACGGAATGTTCATCGCGGCCGGCGGTTTCGGGCTTTGCGGCATCCCTGAACTGCTTATCGAGGCGATCTTGCAGGCCGGGACCAAGGACCTGACAATTGCCAGCAACAACTGCGGCGTGGACGGGTTTGGCCTCGGTAAGCTATTGGATTCGCGGCAGATTCGCAAGATGATCTCATCCTATGTCGGCGAGAATGCCGAGTTCATGCGCCAGTATCTTTCCGGCGAGCTGGAGCTTGAGTTCAACCCGCAGGGCACCTTGGCCGAGCGCATGCGCGCCGGTGGCGCTGGCATTCCCGGTTTCTACACCCGCACTGGCGTCGGCACTGTTGTTGCCGAGGGCAAAGAGCATAAGGAATTCGACGGCGAGACCTATATCCTTGAACGCGCAATCGTCGCCGACCTTGCCATCGTCAAGGGCTGGAAAGCGGATGAGTCGGGCAATGTGATCTTTCGCAAGACGGCGCGGAACTTCAACGTGCCGGCGGCGAAATGTGGCCGCATCTGCATCTGCGAGGTCGAGGAAATCGTGCCGACCGGCAGCCTTGACCCCGACCACATCCACCTGCCCGGCATCTATGTGCACCGCCTGATTCAGGGCCAGCACGAAAAACGCATCGAGCAACGCACGACTCGCAAGAAGGAGACCGCGTGATGGCCGGCGAAATCAAGGGCTGGGACCGCAACCAGATGGCTGCCCGCGCGGCAAAAGAGCTGCAGGACGGCTGGTATGTGAACCTTGGGATCGGCATTCCGACGCTGGTCGCGAACTTTATTCCCGAAGGCGTACATGTGACGCTGCAATCGGAAAACGGCATGTTGGGGATCGGCCCCTTTCCCTATGAGGGCGAAGAGGACCCCGATCTGATCAACGCCGGCAAGCAGACGGTGACCGAACTGCCGCAAACCGCCTATTTCGACAGCGCCGAGAGCTTTGCGATGATCCGTGGCGGCAAGATCGCCATGGCGATCCTTGGCGCGATGGAAGTGGCCGAGAACGGCGATCTGGCGAACTGGATGATCCCCGGCAAGCTGGTCAAGGGGATGGGCGGCGCGATGGACCTCGTCGCCGGGGTCGGCCGCGTGGTCGTCGTGATGGACCACACCAACAAAGCCGGTGAATCCAAGGTGCTGCGCGAATGCACCCTGCCCCTGACCGGCAAAGGGGTCGTGGACCGGATCATCACCAACCTCGGTGTGCTGGACGTGGTGCCGGGCGGGCTGAAGCTGGTCGAACTGGCCGATGGCGTCAGCGAGGCCGATCTTCGCGCAGCGACCGAGGCGACCATCATCGACTGAACAACAGCCGTGGCGGTCCGGATCACCCGGGCCGTCCCCTGCCCCTGCTTACGGACGCAGGCTCAATCGGCAAGGTGGTTGATAAATCGCTGAAACAGCTCGCCCTGACTGGAGATCCCCAGCCGGCGATAGATGTTTGAACGGTGAATCTTGACCGTGCCCTCGGTGATGCCAAGGTTTTCGGCAATCGACAGGCTGCTGTGGCCGCGCAGGATCAGCTTGGCCACTGCATATTGCGCGGGCGTCAGCTGATCTCCGAAAACCTCATGAAAGACCCGCTCGGCGACCGGACGCGCCGGCATGCCCGCCATGCCACCCGCCCCGCCAGAGATCAGCGCCCAATGCTGGCGCAGACTGGCGGCAAGGATGGGTAGCATGGCGCGCAACCGCTGAAACTCTGCCGCGTCAAAGGGCTGGCCTCCACGATTGCGCATCAGCGAATAGGTCGCGCCGAAACCGTCGGGCAGCGGGATGACAAAGCCGATTTCCTCGACCAGCGTGCCCGCCTCATCCGAGATGCAGGGATGGACCTCGCGCGACCAGGCGAAATCGGAATCATAGAACTGGTCCGGGGCCAGCTCGCGCATGCGCCATAGCCCCTCGGCCCCGGCCGAAACGCTGGCCTGATAGAACGGGTCCAGCAGATAGGCCCCGCGCAGATAGCTGCGCAGCGCGCGCCGGTCCACCGTTTCGGAATAACCGTCATGGATGACCACCGGCGCATGGCCGGTACTAAAGGCAAAGGCGCAGCTCATGTCGAAACCGGCCGCGCAAGAGGCCAGCCGGTCCAGCGCCGCGCCATAATCCGCAACGCCCGCCTTTTCGATCAGGCCGGCAACGGCACCGGAAAATTGCTCTGCAATCACCGGCCTGCCCCGGCGCGTATAACTTTCGCCATATGGAAAATCATCCCCGGCGTCCTAGGCTCTCCCTATCCGGCCAAGGAGGAGGCCGGACCCATAAGCTTTATTGACGCAGAAACAGGCCGGACAGGCAAGTCCCGGCCAAGGAGGATCATGTGACGCGACGATTGACAGGCAAGGTTGCCCTGATCACCGGAGGAGCCGGAGGCTGCGGGCTGGCCGCATCCGAGCTTTTCGCCGCCGAGGGCGCAAAGGTCGGCATCGTCGATCTGCCGCAAAGTCAGGGTGAGGCCGTGGCACAGCAGCTGCGTGATCAGGGGTATGAGGCGATCTTTGCGCCCGCCGATGTCTCGGACGCGGCGCAGGTGCAGCGCGCGGTTGAAACGGTCGAAGCCGCTTTCGGCGCGATTACCGTCCTGATGAATCACGCCGGCATTCTGGCCGCCCTGCCCTTTCTTGAGACCAGCGAAGAAGAATGGGACCGCATCATGGCGGTGAACGTGAAAAGCATGTTCCTCGTCACCAAGGCGGTGCTGCCCGGCATGATCGCAGCGGGCGGAGGCAGCGTGATCTGTACCTCGTCGATCTCGGCAGTGGTCGGCACGCCGATGGAGGTGCTCTATTGCACCAGCAAGGGCGCCTGCCACATGTTTGCCCGCGCCCTTGCGGTCGAGTTCCGCGACAGAAACATCCGCTCGAACGCCGTCTGCCCGGGCTTTATCGCCACCGCCCATGGCCTGCGCGAGATCGACTTGCTGAAACAACACGGCGTCGATGTCTCGGAAGAGGCGATTGCCGCGGCGCAGGGACGGCTGTGCCGTCCTGATGAGGTCGCCAAGGCGGCACTGTTCCTGGCGAGCGACGACTCAAGCTTTGTGAACGGCGCACATATCTTTGCCGACAATGCCTATACCGCAATATGAACCAAAAAACGACAGGGAAACAACAGGATGACACATACCTCATCGCATGGAATGACCGTCAACGATTTCGGGCTCGACCATGCGCATTGGCGCAACTGGGTTGGCAACCAATCCTGCGTCCGTGCGGCCCGCGCAGCCCCGACAAGCGAGGATGAACTTTGCGCCCTGATCGCCGAGGCTGCAGGCAAGGGTATGAATGTGCGTGTCGCGGGTTCGGGCCATAGCTTTACCCCCGTCGCCCTGACCAGCGGTCTGCATCTGACGCTGGCCAATATGAAGGGCGTCAAACATATCGACCATGACAAGCGCCGCGTCACCGCCGCCGCCGGCACCACGATCAACGAGCTGGTCAAGGTGCTGAAGGCCGAGGGCCTGTCGATGATCAACCAGGGTGATATCGACAGTCAGGCGCTGGCGGGGGCGCTGACCACCGGTACGCATGGCACTGGTGCGCGGCTGCCTGTCCTTGCCGATGCAATCGTCGGGATGAAACTTGTGCAACCGGATGGTTCGATCCTGACGGTTGACGAAAGTACGCCCGACCTGCTGCTTGCCTCACGCGTATCGCTGGGGGTGCTGGGCGCTATTTCGGAAATGACGCTGCAACTTCGCGACAGCTACAACCTGCGCGAAAGGATCTGGCGCGAAGATTTCGAAGCCGCGATGGATATGCATGACGAGCTGGCCGAAAAGCATCGTCATTTCAGCTTTTTCTGGTGCCCCTATGAGGAAAGCCGGCATTGCTATTGCCTGCCCGACACCTCGGCGACCTCAAAGACCGGTCGCACCACCGATGTCTGCGAGATGAAGGTTATGGACATCTCGGATGATCAGCCCTTTGAGGCCGGGTTTGAAAAGGTCGCCTATAGTTCTGACGTGTATCCCATTGAATATATCGCGAATTTTCACGAACTGGAGTATGCGGTGCCGCGTCAGCACGGCAAGGATGCGATGCGGGCGGTGCGCAGGCTGATGCTCGAATCCTTCCCCGAGGCGATCTATCCGGTCGAATACCGCTTTACCGCCGGGGACAAGGCATGGATGAGCCCGTTTTACCAGCAGGACAGCGTGACCGTCTCGGTCTCGGGCGAGCCGGGAAAGGACTACTGGGACTATCTGCGCGCGGTGGACCGCATCCTGCGCGATTACGGCGCCCGGCCGCATTGGGGAAAAATGCATTTCCTGACCGGCGAGGACGTGACCGAAATCTATCCGCGCGCCAATGAGTTTCGCGCACTGCGCCGCAAGCTGGACCCGCAGGGGATCTATCTCAACGACCATCTGAGCCAGCTTTTCCGCTGACAGCACGAACAGGCGGGAGGGGAGACCCGCCCATTCCCAAAGGGAGGGGAAAGGAAACATGGCCCATATCGGGACATTCGTCATCTACATCATCATGGCGTCGGCCGTGATCGGGGCAATCGCCTCGATCATCGACAGCGAAAGCCCGCTTGGACGGGAATTCAGCGCCGGGCTGCACGCCATCGGCCACATCTTTATTCCGGTCGCGGGGATCATGGCCTCGATCCCCTATCTGTCGGCCTTTGTGGATGTGGTGATCGGACCGGTCTTTCAGTCCGTCAACGCTGATCCGGCCATGGCTACCACCTCGCTTATCGCGGTGGACATGGGCGGCTATCAGCTGGCCAAGGCGCTTGCCCAATCACCCGAGGGCTGGATCATGGCCTCGATCACCGGCTTTATGGCCGGGGCAACGATCATCTTCACGATCCCGGTCGGGCTGGCGATGCTCGACAAAGAGGATCACCAATACATGGCCGTCGGCATCATGTGCGGGCTCTTGTCGATCCCGGTCGGGGTGCTGACCTCATGCCTTGCGCTGGAGCTGATGCAGGTCGCCATCCGCCCCGAGATCGAGGCGACCGGCCCGGCCAGTTATCAGCTTGCGTTGGGGACCGGGCAGGTCCTTGCCAATATTGCGCCGCTTATCGTCTTTTGCGGGGTACTGGCGGCGGGGCTGAAGCTGTTTCCAGCTTTGATGATCCGGCTGTTTCTGGATTTTGGCCGGCTTATGTATGCAGCAATCACAATGGTTCTGGTGTTTTCCATCGTTGAGTATTTCACCGGCGTCTTTACCTGGCTGTTCGGCCATTGGGGCTTTGCCCCGATCATCGCCGATGCCGAGGATCAGTTCCGCGCGCTGGAAATCGCGGGCTATATCGGCATCATGCTAAGCGGCGCATTCCCGATGGTCTGGATGCTGAACCATTTCCTGCAAAAGCCCATGCAATGGGCTGGCGCACGGCTTGGCCTGTCATCGGCGGGAACGGCGGGCCTGCTGGCAGCCTCGGCCAATGTGCTGGCGATGTTCCGGCTGATCAAGGAAATGCCGCCGCGCGACAAGGTGCTGGTCATCTCATTCGCGGTCTGCGGGGCCTTCATGTTCGGTGACCATCTGGCGTTCTCGGCGAATTTCCAGCCGACGATCATCCTGCCCCTGCTTTTGGGCAAACTGGCCGGGGGGATCACCGGCTTTGCCCTGGCACTGTGGATCCTGAATTCGCAGACCCGGCAAAAGACCGTCATGAACGGGGCCAAGCCCTAAGCGGGCCCTTACGAATGCGAGCGAGGATCGACCGTCATCTGGCGGTCGATCCAGCACATCAGCAAGTCAACGAGCTGCGCCTGCTCGTCGGGGCTAAGAGCCCGGCCGGGGGGAATGTGATGCCATTTCTCGAGACATGAGCGGCAGCAGCAGGCGGTCGCATGTTGGGCGACAAAGACCGGATGACCGCGCATCGGCGTCTGGCGGCCATCATTGCGCGGATGGGCGGGCGCCAGCCTTGCGGCGATGAAATCGCGGGCATGGGCGGCGATGGTGTCGCGGCCCTTGGCCTCGGCATAGGCGCGCTCTTTCTGACCAAGGCGAAAGCGGCTGCGAAACGCCGAACGGCCAAGCCGGTCAAAGATATCCTCTTTCGCCGTCATACCCACAGCCCGCAAGACGCCCGCCTAGGCCAGACGCTTGCCCAGCACCAGAAAGGTCATCATCCCCAGAGGCGGCAGGGTACGGCGCTCTTCCAGGGTCAGGCACTCCTCTCCCAGCACCGTCTCGATACGGAAATCCGAGTGCCAGCCAATCGTGTTGGCCAAGGGTGCAAACAGCCGTTCAAGCCGCGCCAGAGTGCCATCTTCGCGGGCAAAGTGATTGGTGATGACGACCTGGCCGCCGGGTTTGCAGACCCGCGCAATCTCGGCCATCACGCGCTCGGGCTCAGGAACAACGGACAGGACATGCATGGCCGTCACGGTGTCGAAATGGTTGTCGGGAAAATCCAGCTTGCGCGCATCCATCTGCTGCAGTTCTTCGACCTGAGTCAGACCCTGCTGCTGCACCTTGGCGATGGCCTTGTCGAGCATGTCCTGACTAAAGTCGATGCCGGTCACCCGCATGTCACGGTTGTAATGCGGCAGGGACAGCCCGGTGCCGACGCCGACCTCAAGCACGGTCCCACCACGGCGGTTGATATATTCGACCGCACGCCGCCGCCCGATATTGGTTACGGCACCAAAGGTACGGTCATAGACCGGGGCCCAGCGGGAATATGAGGTTTGGACGGCTTCGATATCCATAGGCGTTCCTTATCGGTTTGACGGATGTTCGCAGTCGATCCAGGCCCAGATGACAATGGCGATGTAGCCAAGGCAGATCGCGATCAGCGTTTCCCATGCAAAGGTCAGCAGCGCCGCACCGACAAAGGCCACGCCGACAAGAAAAAACTTGACGTTCTCACGCGAAATCCGGGTTGTCTTGAAAGACCATGTGGGGATGCGGCTGATCAGCAAAAGGCCGATCGCAATCATGTAAAGGCAGATCAGCAAAGGTGGCAGCACGGGCCGGTCGGCAAAGGCAAACGACAGATACATGGGCAGCATGACGAGCAGCGCCCCGGCAGGCGAGGGCACGCCCTGAAAATAGGCGCTGCAGCCCTGTGTCTCTTCGGTTTTGGTCGAGACGTTGAACCGTGCCAGCCGGATCACGCAGCAGACGGCAAACAGCAGCACGCAGATCCAGCCCAGGCTGCGGAAATCCTGCAAGGCCCAGAAATACAGCAAGAGCGGCGGCGCGACGCCGAAATTCAGAAAATCGGCCAACGAATCCAGCTCGGCCCCCATCTTGCTGGCGGTGCCCAGCAGCCGGGCGATGCGTCCGTCGATGCCGTCAAGAATGCCCGCCGCAAAGATCAGCAGAACGGCCAAGGTGTATTCGCCCTGCACGCCCAATCGGATGGCCGTCAGCCCCGCGCCGACCGCCGCGATGGTCAGCACATTCGGCAAAAGCTGAAACAACGAGAATTCGGCCTGCGGGCCAGAGGGCTGTTCGGTCATGCACCCCCTCCCTCACCAAAGGCGTCGAGCCTGGCGATGACCGTCTCCCCCGCGATCATGGTCTGGCCGATCTGGACCAGCGGCACGACGCCCGGCGGAAGATAGACATCCAGCCGCGAACCAAAGCGGATCAGGCCGAAACGCTCGCCCCGCTGCAACCGGACCCCGGGCTTGACAAAACAGACGATGCGCCGCGCCACGAGGCCCGCGATCTGCACCACCGCCAGTTCGCGCCCGTCAGTCAGGCGCAGACGCAGGCTGTTTCGTTCATTATCGGCGCTGGCCTTGTCGAGCGAAGCGTTGAAGAACCTGCCCGGACGATAGGCAACAGTCAGCACCTCGCCCTCTGCCGGCGTGCGGTTCACATGGCAGTTAAAAACGCTCATGAACACACTGACACGGGTTAAAGGCGTCGCGGCCATCCCCAGTTCTGGCGGAGGCACCGCAGGTTCGATCAGCGAAACGATGCCGTCTGCCGGGCTGACCACCAGTCCGGGGCGCACGGGCGGCACCCGTTCAGGATCGCGAAAGAAGTAATAGCACCAGATGGTCAACCCGACGCCGATCCAGCCAAGCGGCCTCCACAGCAGAAAGAGCATCAGCGTTGCCACAGCAAAGGCCGCGACAAAACGGATGCCCTCGCGGTGCATCGGCTTGATGACGGTGTCGCGCATCCGCATCCGGCAGCCCTCCCCCGGCTGATCCCCCGCGCCAGTCATAAAGGGATTGGCCCGGCACGCAATAGCGCAGACTGCCATAGATGCAGCCGGGCCAAAGGGCGTTTATCCCTCCAGGATGGTCAGCATCCGGCGCCCGTCGCGGACCAGTTCGACCACCAGCGGCAGGCGACCAGCGCCCAGCACCTCGGTCAGCGCCTCAAGCGTAGGCACCGGGCGGCGGTTGATTGCCAGGATCATATCGCCCGGACGGAAACCGCGTTGTTCAGCCGCACTGCCGGGAGTGACACTTTCGATCTCAAGCGCACCCGGCCCGCCCTCAAGCCGGCGTTCACGCAATTGCAGACCGGCAAGCGGCGTGCCCTCCAGCAAGGCGCTGGCTGCCTCGGCCCCGTCGCGGATGGTTGCGGTCAGCTCAAGCTCTTCGCCGTCGCGCAAAACGGTCAGGGTCATGTTGTCCCCAACCGAGAGCAGCCCGATATGGTTGCGGAAATCCGCGCCGTTGCGCAAAGCCGCGCCATCGACCGCCCGCACCACGTCCCCCGCCTGCAAGCCCGCCGCATCAGCGGCCGAGCCGGGCTCGACGCTGGCGATGACTGCGCCGCTCTGGATCACATCCTCGACCCCAAGGGCCGAGGCCAGATCCGGGGTCAGATCCTGTACGGTGACCCCCAGCAGGCCGCGACGCACCTCTCCATGCTCCAGAAGCTGCTTCATGATCGCCATGGCCATATCGGCGGGAATGGCAAAACCGATGCCGATATTGCCGCCCGCCGGGGCAAGGATCGCGGTATTCACACCGATAAGCCGACCCTTGCTGTCAACCAGCGCCCCGCCCGAGTTGCCGGGGTTGATCGAGGCATCGGTCTGGATGAAATCCTCATATCCGTCGCGGCTGATCCCGGTGCGGCCAAGCGCGCTGACCATGCCCGAAGTCACAGTCTGGCCCAGTCCGAATGGGTTACCGATCGCCATGACATAGTCGCCAACCTTTACCGCATTCGAATCGGCAATCTCGACCGCGGTCAGATCCCCGGCCTTGACCTGCAACAGCGCGATGTCCGTCGCAGGGTCGCTGCCGATCAACTCGGCCTTCAGGGTGCGGCCGTCCTTCAGTGTGACGGTGATCTCAATTCCGTCCGCGATGACATGGTGGTTGGTCAGCACATAGCCCTGGGCTGCATCGACGATGACACCAGAGCCCGCGCTCATGCGCTGACGGCGCATCGTCTCGGGCGGCAGGTTGAAAAAGCGGCGAAAGAACGGGTCGTTGTAAAGCGGGCTCACCGCCACAGCGGTTTCCGAGCGAACAGCGATATTGACCACTGCCGGCGTCACCTTCTCAAGCACCGGAGCGGCGGTCAGGACGCCGCGTTCGTCAAGCGTGAAGGCCGAACTGTCGGCCAGGCCCTTCTGCGGCGCCAGGGGGGCGGCGATCAGGGTCAGAAGACAAAGGGCAGTGCTCAGCGCACGGCGCGTTTGCGGCATCGGACGGAAAGGCATGGTCTGTCCCTCATGGTTGCGCGAATGGGGCAGCCCCGATCCTGAAGCCGACCCGGCCGGAATTTATCGCGACTTACGCCACCAGAGTCGAGCCATCACTGTAAAATCGGTACAGGACCGGTGCCGATGATATTCCCGCAAATTACTAATATGAAACCTCACTGCCATACCGGAAAAATTGTACAAAAGGTGAATTCGATATCCGCTTTCCTTAATTGACAATGAGATAACTGCACGTCAAAACCAATTATGTCGTGTTTCCGGGCAGTTAAAGCCACATCATATACTAACCACCACAAGCTTGTCACATCAAGGGGGCTGATAATGGCTGATCTCGACCTAAATACCATGTCGTTGAACGAGCTCAGGCAATTGCTTAAGGACGTTGACCGGGCGATTGATCAATATGACTCCCGCCGCAAGGCCGAGGCCCGCACCAGGGTCGAACAGATCGCCAAAGATTTCGGCTTTTCGCTGGGCGAACTGGTGCAGGCAGCGCAGGAAAAGTCTGTCAGCATTCCACGCTATCGTCACCCCGAGAACCCCGAGCTGACCTGGAGCGGTCGCGGCCGCAAACCGCGCTGGATCATTGAGGCTTTGAACTCAGGACAGTCGCTCGACAAATTCACGATCTGAACCGCTCCCGCTTCCGGCCGCAGGACAAGGTATTTGCGAATCAACGCCAGCACCGTCCATGATGCCGCTCGTAGCCATTGGATTATGAGGCGCTGATGCCAAAGCAGTTGCATGAACCTGTCGATGCCGCTTTGGTGCCGCGTTTTGCGGGACATGCGACCTTTATGCGTCTGCCGGCCTTGACCAGCGCCGAGGGGTTGGATGTTGCCCTGATCGGCATCCCTTGGGATGGCGGTACCACCAATCGCCCCGGCGCCCGTCATGGCCCGCGCGAGGTGCGCAACCAGTCCAGCCTGATGCGTAAGGTGCACCACGTCACCGGAGTAGCCCCTTATGAGCGGCTGGCGGTGGCAGATCTGGGCGATCTGGTCGTGCAGCCCATCGACCTGATGGCGGCGCTGGAACAGATTGAGGCGGGCATCGCCGGTGTCTGCGCCGCAGGCGCTCTGCCCCTCAGCGTCGGCGGCGATCACCTGACTACATTGCCGATACTGCGCGCGATCCATAAGGCGCAGCCCGAACCCGGACCATTGGGGCTGGTACAGTTCGACGCCCATTCCGACACCAACGACAGCTATTTCGGCGACAATCCCTATACCCACGGCACCCCCTTTCGCCGCGCCATCGAAGAGGGCGTGCTGGACCCCCGGAGAGTCGTGCAAATCGGCATTCGCGGCTCGGTCTATTCGGCGGACGAACACCAATGGGCCAAGGATCAGGGCATCCGCATCATCTATATCGAGGAATGTGATCGCCGCGGCCCCGGGGATGTCATGGCCGAGGTACGCGACCTGATGGGCGATGCGCCGACCTATGTGACCTTTGACATCGACAGCATCGACCCTTCGATGGCCCCCGGCACCGGCACGCCCGAGATCGGCGGCCTGACCACGCGTGAAGCACAGGCCATGGTCCGCGGCCTTGCCGGGCTGAATATCGTTGGCGCCGATGTAGTCGAAGTCTCGCCCCCCTTCGATCAGGGCGGCATCACCGCACTGACAGGTGCGACCATGCTTTTTGAACTGCTTTGCGTCCTGGCCAGCAACCGCTGAGATATGCCACGCAGCCTTGCGGACGAAAGATGCGATGTTCGTTTTCGCGCTGATTGTGCGCAAACGCACATACCCGCACCTGTGCGAATGATACAGATTCGCGCGCTAGTAGGTTAACCAGTTCCCTGTCACCTTTTTTGACTGCGGATTTATATTTCCATAGACATTGATTACAGACTGAATTCTGCCCTGTTCCCACGTGGAACGGGGCCTTTTGCAAAGTAGGACCGTCCCCCGGCACAGGGGCGCGGTTTGCCACGGAACTGTCGGCAAGGCGTTACCTGATCGTCATGCGGCGACCCTAGTTTGCGCATGATCGCGCAACTTCAGGAATCGCCATGACCGCAACCCGTCTGCTTTCTGCTGTCTCGACACTCGCCCTTCTTGCAGGCCCTGCCCTGTCAGACAGCTTCAACCGCGTCGCATCTTTCCCCGTCACCGCCAATATGGCCGAGGGTGAGGATAAGGCTCGCACCTCTTCGGCCGAGATCATCTCGGCCTCTGCCGATGGCATGACGCTGATCTATACCGACAGCCCCTTGAGCGTGGTCGGGCTGATCGACATTACCGACCCACGCCAACCCAAACCCCTGGGCAATGTGGCGCTGAACGGAGAGCCTACTACCGCCCATATCATCGGCAGCCGTGCGGTCGTCGGGGTGAACACCTCGGAAAGCCGCGCCAACCCCTCGGGCCGGCTGGCGGTGATCGATCTGAAAAGCGCGACCGAGATCGCCTCTTGCGATCTGGGCGGCCAGCCCGATTCAGTTGCTGTCGCGCCGGATGGCAGCTTTCTTGCCGTCGCCATCGAAAATGAGCGGGACGAGGATCTGGGCGAAGGCGGCCTGCCCCAGATGCCTGCCGGTTATCTGGTGAAACTACCCTTGGCGGACGGCAGCCCCGATTGCGCCAGGCTGCAAAAAATCGACCTGACCGGCCTTGCGGACATCGCCCCCGAGGACCCCGAGCCCGAGTTCGTCGACATCAACGAAGCGGGCGAAATTGTGGTAACGTTGCAGGAAAACAACCACATCGCTGTCATCGGGGCCGATGACACGATTGCGCAGCATTTTTCGGCGGGCGAGGTCGTGCTTGAGAATGTCGATACCAGGACGGACGGGCGGCTGAGCTTTAGCGAAAAGACCGAACCGGTCCGTCGTGAACCCGACGGAGCGAAATGGATCGACGCCGATCATTTCGTCACCGCCAATGAGGGCGACTGGAAAGGCGGCTCGCGCGGCTTCACCATCTGGAACAAGGATGGCACGGTGGTCTATGAATCCGGCGCTGCGCTGGAACATGCCATCGCCGAAATCGGCCACTACCCCGAGAAACGTTCGAAATCCAAAGGCGTCGAAATCGAAAGTGTCGAGTTCGCCCGCTTTGGCGACACGCCCTTGTTGTTCGTATTGTCCGAACGCGCCTCGGTCGTTGCAGTCTATGACCTGACCGACCCCGCCGCACCCAAGCTGACCCAGCTTTTACCCTCGGGCATCTCGCCCGAAGGGGCCGTTGCCATCCCTGCGCGCAACCTGTTTGTAACCGCCAATGAGGCCGATCTGGGCGAAGATGGTGCGGCGCGTGCGCATGTGATGATCTATGAACGCAGCGCCGATGAGCCGGCCTATCCTGTGCTGACCTCGGCCGGGACCGAACCTTTGATCGGCTGGGGGGCGCTTGGGGCACTTGCTGCGGCCCCGGGCCGCGAGGACCGGTTGTTTGCCGCCTCGGACAGCGTTTATGCGGCCATGCCGTCGATCTATGAAATCGACATTACCGCGAAACCGGCGCGGATCGTCGCCCAGACGATCATCACCCGCGGCGGCGCTCCGGCGCAAAAGCTTGATATCGAGGGGCTGACCTCGGATGGTGAGGACGGTTTCTGGCTGGCGAACGAAGGGGATGCGAAAAAACTGGTCCCCCATGCCATCCTGCATGTGAATGCAAAGGGCGAGATCACCGAGGAAATCGCCCTGCCCGAAGAGCTGCTGCCCCATCAGACCCGCTTTGGCGCCGAGGGTATCGCAAAGGTCGGCAATACGCTGTGGCTGGCCATGCAGCGCGAATGGGGCGACGACCCGGAGGGCAAGGTCAAGCTGCTGGCCTATGACCTTGAGACCAGGGAATGGGGTGCGGTGCACTACCCGCTTGAGCCCAAAGGTCAGGGCTGGATGGGCCTGTCCGAAATCGCGGTTCGGGACGAGCACGCCTATGTCATCGAACGTGACAACCTGATCGGCGACAAGGCGGTGGTGAAAAAGATCTTCCGTGTCGCGCTGGCCGATCTGCACCCCGCAGCCCTGGAAGGGACACTGCCCACGGTCGCCAAGGAAGAGGTCCGCGACCTTATCCCCGAGATGTTGGCCCTGACCAATGGCTATGTGCTGGACAAAGTCGAAGGTCTGGCCTTCGACGCCAAGGGCAACGCCTGGGTGGTGACGGATAACGACGGCACCGATGACAGCTCGGGCGAGACGCTGTTTTGGAATCTGGGTCAGCTTTAGACCGCAAAAAAGGGGCCGGTCAGCCGGCCCCTGCCCCCAAAAGGACGGGAATGCGCTGTTCAGCCGCGAATGCCGGTTGCGAACATCGGCCCGCCACGCCAACGCGGAAACCCGTAACCATGGATTTCGACCAGATCTATATCCGCCGGCAATTGCGCAATCCCTTCCGTCAGGATCGCCTGCCCCTCGGCCGCCATTTCGGCAACCAGATGCGCGGCAATCGCATTACGTTCCATCGTTGCGACGGGGGCGATCTGACCGGCCAGCAGCTCGGTCACCGTTGACGAGGGCTGCGGCTTGCGATCGCCCGGTACGTAATCGTACCAACCACCACCGGTCTTTTGCCCTTTGCGCCCGGCGCGCACCAGAATATCGCCCAGCGTCTCGGGCACATCCTGTCCCGCCGCGCGGGCACCCTCGCGCTGCAGATAGGCGATGTCGAGCCCGCCCAGATCCTGCGCCTCGAATGGTCCCATGGCGAAACCATATGCGCGCATGGCGGCGTCAATCTCGGCAATGGCGACGCCTTGACGCACCAGCGCCTCGGCCGCCGCGCGATAGCGTTTAAGGATGCGGTTACCGATGAAACCTTCGCAGATCCCGGCCCGGACGGGGATCTTTTTCAACAGCCGGGCAAGGGCAAAGCCGGTGGCAAGCACCTGCTCAGAGGTTTCGGGCACGGGCACGATCTCAAGCAGTTTCATCACATTGGCGGGGCTGAAGAAATGCAGCCCGATGAAACGTTCGGGTCCCGGCACCCCCGCGGCAATCTTGCGCGGGTCAAGGTAAGAGGTATTCGTTGCCAGAACCGCATCCGCCCGGCAGACCCGGCCCAGCTGTTCAAAGACAGCCTGCTTGACGCCGATTTCCTCGAACACCGCCTCGATCACCAGATCGACATCGGCCAATGCAGCATAATCGGTGGTGGCGGTAACGCCAGACACAAGCTCTTCGGCCTGCGCGGTGCCAAGCCTGCCGCGCCGTACCGCACCGTCAAAGATACCGCGAAGATTGGCGATGCCGCGGGCCACCGCATCATCGTCACGCTCGACCAGAACGACCGGCAATCCGGCCTCGCGCAGGGCGGCGGCAATGCCCGCGCCCATGGTACCACCGCCGATCACCGCAGCGCGGCGCAGGGGCAAGGGATCAACCGCACGCAGAGCGGCCGGACGTGGGGCAGTACGTTCGGCGAAAAAGACATGGCGCAGGGCGGCCGCCTGATCTGAACCGCGCAGCTCTAGAAAAGTCGCGCGTTCATACGCCATGGCCTCGGGAAACGGAGCTTCGACAGCTTTGCGCAGACAGTCAAGCGCCCGCAGCGGCGCGGCGGCACCCTTGGCCGCCTTGGCGACCGATTTTTCCTTTTCAGCCCAGAATGCCGCATCAGGCGCGGCAACCGGACGGGCCGAGACCGGTGCAGGCAGGGGGCGCGTCAGGGCCTCGCGCGCAAAGCCGACAGCACCGTCAAGCAGATCGCCTGTGACCACCGCATCAATCAAACCGGAAACGGCCGCCTTTTGCGCGCGCATCGGGCGGCCCGAGGTGACCAGTTCGACGGCAAGCTCGGCCCCGGCAAGGCGCGGTGTGCGAACCGTGCCCGAGGCCCCGGGCACGATGCCCAGCGTCACCTCAGGCAGACCGACCGAGGCGTCAGGCAGCGCGACCCGGAATCGGCAGCCCATCGCCACCTCGAACCCGCCGCCAAGGGCCGAGCCGTGGATCGCCGCAACCCAAGGCTTGGCGGCTCCCTCGATCCGGTCCACCAGATCGGGCAGATGCGGCGGCTGCGGCGGTTTGCCGAATTCGGTCACATCCGCGCCGGCGATAAAGGTGCGACCCGCACAGATCAGCACCACCGCCCGCACCTCCGGATCAGCGTCAAGCGTGCCGACCGCGTCCCACAATCCCTGACGCAAAGCCTGGCTCAACGCATTGACGGGCGGGTTATCCACGGTGACGACGGCGATTTCACCCTGGCGGGCGATGGTTACGGTCATGACTTCAAATCCCCAGATAGGCTTCACGGATGCGCGGATCGGCAATCAGCTCTCCGGCCGGTCCCTGCATGGTGACGCGCCCGGTTTCCATCACATAACCCCGGTCCGCAATCCTAAGCGCACCAAAGGCGTTCTGTTCGACAAGCAGCACGGTCACGCCCAAAGATTTCAGCCCGCGCACCACGTCAAAGATCTGCTGCACGATGATCGGTGCAAGCCCCATCGACGGCTCGTCCAGCAGCAGGCAAGAGGGTCGGCCCATCAGCGCCCGCGCCATTGCCAGCATCTGCTGCTGACCGCCCGACAGCCCCCCGGCAGCAAGGTTGCGCTTTTCCTTAAGGATCGGGAACATCTGGAAGGCATCCTCCATATCCCGTTCAACCCGTTCATCGTTGTAAAGGAACGCACCAAGGCGCAGGTTTTCCTCAACCGTCAGATTGGTAAATATCTGCCGCCCCTCGGGCGACTGAGCCAGTCCGCGTGCCAATCGGCGAAAGGCCGGCACTGTGGTCAGCGGCTCTCCCCGAAAGGTGATCGTACCGGCCGAGACCGGCTGTACACCGGACAGGCAGCGCAAAAGCGTGGTTTTGCCAGCACCATTGGCACCAACCACGGTGACGATCTCGCCCGAATCGACATGCAGGTCGATGCCGTGCAGGACCTCGATGCGGCCATAGCGCGAACGCAAACCCTCAACCGTCAGCATCGGCAGCCTCCTCGGTTCCCAGATAGGCGGCGATCACCGCCGGGTTGCGGCTGACCTCGGCGGGCGCGCCCTCGGCGATCTTTTCGCCATGGTCCAGCACGACGATGTGGTTCGAGATGCGCATGACCATCTTCATGTCATGTTCGACCAGCAGGATGGCGACGCCCGAGGCCGCGACCTCGGCGATCAGATGGTCGATCTCTTCGGTCTCGACCGCGTTGCAGCCCGCCGCCGGCTCATCAAGCAGCAGAACCCGCGGCCGCATTGCCAACGCCCGCGCGATCTCAAGCCGCTTGAGCGAACCGTAAGAAAGGCTTGCCGCCTCGCGGTCCGCCGCACGTTCCAGCCCGACACGAGCCAGCAGCTCGCGCGCGCCTGCCTCGGCCTGCCGGGCCCGACGGCGCGATGACGGCAGGTTGAACAGATCGGCCAGCACCGTTCCGCGCTCTTGCAGATGAAAACCCGCAATGGCGTTTTCCAGCACCGTCATGTTCTGAAAGATCTGAAGGTTCTGAAAGGTGCGCGACATGCCCCGCTGGGCAAGGCGAAACGGCGCCATGCCGGTCACATCCTCGCCCTCAAGCAACACGCGGCCAGCGCCGGGCTGATAGACGCCCGAAATCATGTTGAACAGCGTGGTCTTGCCCGCGCCATTCGGCCCGATGACCGAGACGATCTCCCCCGGCTCGACCCGAAAGCTGACATCATGGACGGCCTTGATGCCGCCAAAAGCGATGCCGAGCCCTTCGACTGACAGCAGCGTCATTCGCCCCTCCCCCTCAGTCTGCGCAGGATCGAGGGCAAAAGCCCTTCGCGCAGAAAGATCATCACCAGCATCATCACAAGGCCCAGAACAAGCTGTTCATATTCGGCCAGCACCGTCAGCGCCTGCGGCAAAAGCGTCAGGATTCCCGCGCCAAAGACCGCGCCAAGAACTGAACCCGCGCCGCCCAGGACAGCCATGGTCACCATCTCGATCGAATGCATGAAGCCCGCGACATCGGGGGTGATGAACTTGTTTTGCAAAGCGACCAGTGAACCCGCGACCGAGGCATAGACCGCCGAAATGACAAAGGCCTGCAACTTGACCCGCGCGACATCGATACCGACGGTGCCCGATGCAACCTCGGAGCCATGAAGCGCACGCAGCGCACGCCCGGTCGGACTTTGATAAAGGTTCAGCGCGATCCATGCGCCAAGAAGCAATACTATACCGCAGAAGAAATACCAGAACTGCCCGTTCGAAAGGTTCAGCCCCCAGTCCTTGAGCACGCCCCTTAGCCCCAGCTCGGGGACGGCGATGCCATCGGGGCCGCCGGTCAGGTCGCGTTCATTGTTCAGGACCATGGACACAAGGATGCCAAAGCCCAGGGTGGCAACGGCAAGGTAATACCCCTTGAGTCGCAGAATCGGACGACCGACCAGATAGGCCAGCACAGCCGAGACCGCGGCCCCCAGCACCATGGCAAGCGCGGGGTGCAGGCCCAGATATTCGGGCGCAAGGGCACAGGCATAGCCGCCGATACCGGCAAACCCGGCATGGCCCAGGCTGATCTGTCCGGCATAGCCGGTCAGGATCACGATGCCCGTCACCGCAAGCCCGTTGACAAAGATCAGCGCCCCGACCCGGTAGTAATAGCCCGAGGGAAAGAAAAAGGGCGTCACCGCGATCAATACGGCAAGCACCAGCAGCGTGGCGGATTTCGCGGTCAGCTTTGGCATCACACCCGCTCCGTAGATCTGCGGCCGAACAGGCCCTGCGGCATAAAGAACAGGACCAGCAGGATGACGACAAAGGCCGCCGCCTCTTTGTAGGTCGAGGACAGATAGCCCGCCGTCAGCGCCTCGATCAGACCGATCAGGAACCCACCCGCCAGCGCGCCCTTGGGGTTGCCCATCCCGCCCAGCATCGCCCCGGCAAAACCCTTGAGCGCAAAGCCGATACCGACGTTATAGGCGGTCAGCGTGATCGGCGTCGCAAGGACCCCGGCCAGCGCCCCGATCCCCGCCGACAGGGCAAAGGACAGGGTCATGACAAAGCTGGTGTTGATCCCGACCAGTTGCGCCGCCAGCCGGTTGTTCGAGGTCGCCAGCACCGCGCGCCCCAGCAAGGTGCGGGTAAAGAACAGCCACAAGCCGACGAATACAACCAGCGCGCCCCCGATAACCCACAGGCTTTGCGGCTGGATCGTCGCGCCGCCAAAGCGCAGCGGCGTATCCCCCGAAAAGGCCGGAAAACTGTGGATCTGCTTGTCAAAGACAAGCTGCGCCGCGCCTTGCAGAAAGACCGAGGCGCCGATGGTGATGATGATCAGCGAAACGACCGGGGCACCCCGGGCCGGCCCGATCGCCAGCTTGTTGATCGCGACCCCCAGCGCGGCGGTGGCAATGATGGCAACCAGCGCCGCCAGCGGCAGGGGCAGCCCGGCGGCATGGGAAAACCATGTAATCATACCGCCCAGCATGACGAATTCGCCTTGCGCAAAATTCACCACATCCGATGCGTTATAGATGATCGTAAAGCCAAGGGCGACCAGCGCGTAGACCGCGCCCACCGTCAGCCCTGAAAACAGGAATTGCAGAAATTCAGACATGCCGTGGCTCTCTCGCTGGCTCTCCCGAGCGGGCGGAAACGGTCCCCGCATAGGCAGGGACCGCGCGGGATCATTCGACCATGGACCAGCTGCCGTCCTTGACCTCAAGCATACGGAAGGCCGACAGGTCGAGGCCAAGGTGATCTTCGGCCGACATGGTATAGATGCCCGTGGTTCCGGCCAGACCCTGGGTCGCCTCAAGCGCGTCACGGATCGCCGCAGGCTCGGACGAACCAGCGCGCGTCACCGCATCAACAAGCAGTGCAAACCCGTCATGGGCATAGCCGCCGAAAGTGCCGACCGGCTCTTTGAACTTGCCTTCATAGGCCGCCTTGTAAGCAGTCACGGCCGGTTTTTGCGGATCGTCATCGGCCAACAGGCCGGCGACCAGCAGCGCCGTACCGGGCAGGCGCACACCCTCGGCGGCCTCCTTGCCGGCCAGTTCGATGAACCCGTCCGAGGCAACACCGTGCGACTGGTAAAGCGGCAGCTCAATACCAAGCTGGCGATAGTTGCGTGTCACGATCGAGGGACCCTGACCAAAGCCCGGGTTCAGCACCGCCTGCACGCCTTCGGTGTTGCGGATCTTGGTCAGCTGCGCCGTCATATCGGCATCCTTGGGATCGTAGGTTTCGTCCGCGGTGATTTCGATGCCAAATTCGCCTGCCACGTCCTTGCATTGCGCCTGCATCGAGGCTCCGAACCCGTCAGTTCCCGAGATCATGCCGATCTTGCTGAAGCCGTTTTTCTGCATGTCCTCAAAAATCTTCTGACAGGCCATGCGGTCGGTATGCGGGGTCTTGAAGGTCCAGGGCTTGACCGGCTGGATGATGTCGATAGCCCCGGCCAGCGAGATAAAGGGAATCTCGGCATCCTCCGCCACCGACAGGATCGACATGGAAGTGCCGGTCGTTGTGCCGCCGATGATGGCCTGCACCTCGTCATCCTCGATCAGCCGGGTCGCAAAGGTGCGCGCCTTGTTGGCATCGCCGCCGTCATCATAAAGCACCAGCTCGATCTCTTCACCGTTGATGCCGCCTTTGGCATTCAGCTCTTCGACCAGCATTTGCAGGGTCTTGGCCTCGGGGTCACCAAGGAACGCGGCGGGACCGGTCGCCGAGACCGAAGCGCCGATCTTGATTTCGGCACTGGCCACCGAGGCGAGGCCAAGCGCGATCAGCGCGGCCGGAACGGTCGTCGTCAGGGTCTTTTCCATATGATGTCTCCTCCCAGAAACCTGTTGGTGGTTCAGCTTGTCAGCAGTTCAGGCCGCCACGGGCCGCCGCCACATGGCGCGACGGAACCGGCTGGCGACAAAGGCAGTGTCAGTCAGGCTGGCGTTCCCCGCCGGGTTGGCCCCGGTGACGTGGAAATCACTGAAGGCGGCCGATTGATTGACATAGATATTGCCGGTCAGGTTAACCGACAGATTGACACCCGCCGCAGCAAAGACCCGGGCGGCACGTTCGATGCGCGCCTCGTCCCGATCATATAGCGCCGCGGTGATCGCGCCTTTGCACCGCGCCAGATCGGTCGCCCGCTCCAGCGCCGTATCGGCATCCCTGACCGCGATGACAAAGGCGATGGGGCCAAAGCATTCCTGTTCGCAGATCGGATCACCGTCACGCAGCGCCAATAGCAGCGGGGTCGCAGTCCGCCCCTGCCCCAGCGGAGCCGAGGCACGCAGCACCCGGCCCAGCCCCCGCACCTGCTCGACCCGCTCCAGCGTCGCAGGGTTGGCAATGGCGCCGCAGATCCCGGCTCCTCGGGCAGGATCGGACAGCAGGTCGTCGATTGCCGCAGCCAGTGCCCGGCCGACCTCATCAAAGCTCTTGTGACCCTGATCGGTGTCTATGCCCCCTTCGGGCACATAGATGTTTTGCGGCGCGGTGCACATCTGCCCCGAATAAAGCGCCAGCGAGAAAGCCAGATTGGCGCAAAGCCCGGCAAAATCATCGGTTCCGGCAATGGTAACGGTGTTGACCCCTGCCTCTTCGGTAAAGATCCGGGCTTGCGTCGCATGGGCGCGCAACCACCCCCCGAAAGCGTTCGAGCCGGTATAGTCGATCAGCCGCACCGCCGGATTCATGGCAAGATCACGCGTGATCTCGGCCCCTGCCTCATCCAAGGCCAGCAGGACCGAATCAGCGGGCAGTCCGGCCTCGGCCAGAACGTCACGCAGAACGCGCACTGTCAGAGCAAGGGGCAGGATCGCCCCCGGATGCGGCTTGACGATGACCGGGTTGCCGGTCGCAAGGCTGGCAAAGATGCCAGCATAGCTGTTCCAAGTCGGGAAGGTGTTGCAACCGATCGCCAAAGACAGCCCCGCCGGCACGATCGACCAGTATTTTTCCAGCACGATCGGCGCGGCTTTGCCCTGCGGCTTTTCCCAACGTGCCTGTGGGGCGAAACGGGTCATCTCATCCCAGGCCATGGCGACAGCCTCAAGCCCGCGATCCTGCGCATGGGGGCCGCCCGCCTGAAAGGCCATGGCGAATGCCTGTCCCGTGGTGTGCATGGTCGCATGGCCCATGAGAAAGCTCATGCGGTTAAGCCGCACCAGCGCCTCAAGGCAAACACCTACCCGGGCTTCGGGTCCAGCCTCGACAAGCGCCCCTTGCGCGCGCCCGGCGGCGGCAATCAACTCTGCTGCATCAGCCGAGGGATAACGAATCCCCAGCGCACCACCATGGGGCGATACCTCTGCTCCGCGCAGCGCCTGATTCGGATGACCCGGCAGATCAAAGGCTTGCCCGCGCAGGGCCTGAAAGGCGGCCTCGCCCTCTTGCCGGGCGGTTTCGCCATAGAACTTGCCGCTTGGAATTTCGGGAAACGGGCTCCAGAATCCGCGATCACGCAGCGCCTGCAACGCAGCATCCAACAGCGGCCGATGACGGTCGAAAAGCTCTGTCACGGTGGTTCCCCCTCACCTGGTGAGATTATCATTGACCGGCCGGTCGGTTTATGCAACAAAAATTTTCAGGGAACCCCGGGACCGGGGCAAGGGAGTTTATCACATGACGGAAACCGTCCTGGCGGCCTTGGCCGACGGCGTGCTGACGCTGACACTCAATCGTCCCGACAAGCTGAATGCCTTTAACGAAGAAATGCACCTGGCCCTGCGTGCCGGGTTCCAGCGAGCCCATGATGACGCGGGTGTCCGCGCCGTCCTGTTGACGGGTGCGGGGCGTGGCTTTTGCGCCGGGCAGGATCTTGGCGACCGCGACCCGCGCAAAGGCGGCCCCGGCCCCGATCTGGGCCACACGCTTGAAACCTTTTACAACCCGACGCTGCGGCTGATCCGGTCCCTGGAAAAGCCGGTAGTCTGCGCGGTAAACGGCGTTGCCGCGGGGGCCGGGGCGAATATCGCCATCGCCTGTGACATCGTTCTGGCGGGGAAATCGGCCCGCTTTATCCAGGCTTTTGCCAGGATCGGTCTGGTGCCCGATGCAGGCGGCTCATGGTCGCTGGCCCGTATCCTGGGTGAACCGCGCGCCAAGGCGCTGGCCCTGACGGCCGAACCTCTGGGTGCCGAAAAGGCTGCCGAATGGGGGCTGATCTGGAAAGCGGTCGAGGATGAGGCGCTGATGGACGAGGCGCTGGCGCTGGCCAGATCGCTGGCTGCCGGGCCGACGCTGGGGTTGGGCCTGACCAAACGGCTGATTCAGGCGGCGGCAGTAAACAGCCTCGATCAGCAGCTTGATCAAGAGCGCGACTGCCAGCGAGAGGCCGGCCGCAGCACTGACTATGCCGAAGGCGTCACCGCCTTTCTTGAAAAGCGCAAACCGGAGTTCAGGGGCCAATGACCGACGCCTCCAAACCCGTCTCGCAGATGACCCCGCAAGAAATCGCCGAGGCCTCGGCCCGTGCGATGTGGAATGACGATTCTGCCAGCCAGCGGCTGGGTATGAGCCTTGACCATATCGCACCGGGCGAAGCGACGCTTTCGATGACCATCACCGAAGCCATGTCGAACGGCCACGGCAATTGCCACGGCGGCTATATGTTCACGCTGGCCGACAGCGCCTTTGCCTTTGCCTGCAACAGCTACAACCAGCTTGTCGTCGCCCAGCACTGTTCGATCACCTATCTCGAACCGGGACGCATCGGCGACCGGCTGACTGCGGTGGCGCGCGAGGTTTCACGCCGCGGCCGCTCAGGCATCTACGATATCCGCATCACCAATCAGGACGGTGTGCATGTGGCCGAGTTCCGCGGCCATTCGCGCACCGTCAAGGGCACCCACCTGCCGGTCGAACCCTGACCGCAACCTAATTCCCGAGGGGAGGAACAATGCAACCACTGGCGCCAGAAAAGAAGGAACTGGACCCGATCGAAACCGCCTCGCGCGATGAGATCGAAGCCCTGCAGTTCCACCGCATGAAGCGGTCGTTGAAACACGCTTTCGAAAACTCGCCTTTCTATCGCAAGCGGTTCATCGAACATGACGCGCATCCCGAGGATCTGAAATCGCTCGCGGATATCGCCAGGTTCCCCTTTACCACCAAACAGGACCTGCGTGACACCTATCCCTTTGGAATGTTCGCGGTTCCGCAGTCCAGGCTGGTGCGTATCCACGGCTCGTCCGGGACTACGGGCAAGCCGACCGTGGTGGGCTATACCCAGGCCGATATCGACCATTGGGCGAATCTGATCGCGCGCTCGATCCGCGCAGCTGGCGGGCGGCGGGGCGATATCCTGCACAACGCCTATGGCTACGGGCTGTTCACCGGTGGCCTTGGTGCGCATTACGGGGCCGAGCGGCTGGGCTGCACCGTCGTCCCGATCTCGGGCGGCATGACCGAGCGGCAGGTGACGCTGATCAACGACTTCCGTCCGCGCATCATCATGGTGACCCCCAGCTACATGCTGTCGATCCTTGATGAATTCCGCCGGCAGGGCCTTGATCCGCGCGAATCCTCGCTTGAGATCGGGATCTTCGGCGCCGAACCCTGGACCAACTCCATGCGGCAAGAGATCGAAGAAGCCTTCGACATGCATGCCGTCGATATCTACGGCCTTTCCGAAGTCATGGGCCCGGGCGTCGCCATGGAGTGCGTCGAGACCAAGGACGGGCTGCATTTCTGGGAAGACCATTTCTACCCCGAGATCATCGACCCCACGACCGGCGAGGTCCTGCCCGATGGTGAGATGGGCGAACTGGTCATCACCACGCTGACCAAGGAAGGTTTGCCGATGGTGCGCTATCGCACCCGCGACCTGACCCGCCTGCTGCCCGGCACGGCGCGCAGTATGCGCCGGATCGAAAAGATCACAGGGCGCAGTGACGACATGATCATCCTGCGCGGCGTTAACGTTTTTCCGACCCAGATCGAGGAACAGATCCTGAAATGCACCGGCCTTGCCCCGCATTTCCAGATCGAGCTCAGCCGTTCGGGCCGGATGGACAGCATGATCGTCCATGTTGAATGCGCCCCCGGCCGCACCGACGATGCGGCCCGTACCCAGTCGGCCAAAGAGCTTGCCCACCACATCAAAAGCGTGGTCGGCGTCTCGACCAGGATCGAGGTTTGCGATCCGGGCAGCGTTGCCCGTTCGGAAGGCAAGGCCAAGCGGGTGGTTGACAACCGCCCCAGGACATGATGCCGCACCGCGTCATCGACATGACATGCGGTAACAAAGCCGCTAAGGCGTCGGGGGGCTAAGGCTCCCCGGTTTTCCCGCCCCAGAAAGCGGGCGGATGAATGACAAGAGGATGGCATGGCGCGGACACGGGCAGCCGATTTCGAGGAAAAGCAGCGCGTTCTTTTGGACAAGGCCGCCGAGGTCTTTGCCGATCTGGGAATGGAAAAAGCGTCGATGGCGCAGATCGCGGCGCATAGCCAGGTCTCCAAGGCCCTGCTTTACCATTACTACCCCAGCAAGGACGCGCTGATCTTCGCCATCATCATCACCCACCTCGAAGAGCTGGATGCCGCCATCGAGGACGCCGACGACGCCGATCTGCCGCCGCGGCAGCGTCTGCGCCAGCTGGTCGGCACTGTCCTTGACCGCTATCGCGGCGCGGATAACCAGCACAAGGTCCAGCTGAACGCGACCTCAGCCCTGCCGGATGAGCAAAAGGCCGAAATCCTCGCGGTTGAACGCCGTATCGTGCGCCGCTTTGCCATGGTCCTGCGCGAAATCAACCCCAGCCTCGACAACCCCGAGCGCCCGTTGCTGACCCCGGTGACCATGTCGCTGTTTGGCATGATGAACTGGGTCTATATGTGGTTCCGCGACGGTGGCCGCATCACGCGCGAGGATTATGCCGACGTCGCCACCACCCTGATCCTTGAAGGCATCAAGGCGGTGAAGTGACAACGGATCGGGTATCCATTTGACCGGATTGGCGCTAGGGTCGCCAGGTCTTCCCGCCGTCCCCAAGCCCAGGCCATGCCTGCATCGACCGCCTCTATCAGCCTTGCCGACAACAGCGATCTGGACTGGCTGATCAGGCAGCACGAGACGATCTATGCCAAGGAATTCGGCTTTGGCCCCAGCTTTCGCGACAGCACCGCGGAAAAAGTCGCAGCTTTTATCAAAAACAGCACCGATTTCAGCCGCATCTGGATTGCCAGGACAGACGGGCAACGTGCTGCCTCGATTGCGATTTCCGAACGCCCCGAACGCTCTGCCTTCCTCAACTTCGTGCTGGTTCTGCCCGCATTCCGCGGCCATGGCCTTGCCCGCAGGATGGTCGCAACCGCCCTTACCCATGCGCGAAATCACGACATGACCGAAGTGCGGCTGGAAACCTATGACTGCCTGCAAGAGGCGCGGCGCCTCTATGCGCAGCTGGGGTTCGAACTGACCGAAGCCACCCCCGGCGTGATAGCCTGTGGTCAGACATTCACGCGCGAATTCTGGGCGCTGAAGCTCTGATATCGGTAAGTGCCGGGCGACCCCAAAGCATCGCCCGGCTCAGTTCTGTTATTCCGCGGCTTCTGGCAGCGGCCATTCCTTGGCCACCATGGTCAGCACGTCATATTGCGCCACGACCTCGTCCTTTTGATTGGTCACGCGGCAATCCCAACGCACCTCGCCATGACCGGCGTTTTCGCGCGGATTGATCTCTTTGCAGGTCAACCGCACCTGCAACGTGTCGCCAAAGTAAACCGGGGTCAGAAAGCGCAGGTTGTCGACGCCGTAATTGGCCAGCACCGGGCCGGGGTTCGGCTCAACAAAAAGACCGGCGGCAAAGCTGGCGATCAGATAGCCATGCGCCACCCGGTCGTCAAAGAACGGGTTCGCCTTGGCCGAGGCCTCGTCCATATGGGCATAGAACGTGTCGCCGGTGAAATGGGCGAAGTGCTCGACATCCTCGCGGGTGATGGTGCGGGTCGCCGTGACCAGCTGGTCACCGATTTGCAGCTCGGCCAGCGATTTGCGGAAAGGATGGACGCCCTGTTGCGCCTCGGCCCCTTCGATCCAGCGCCCGGTCACTGCGGACAAAAGCCGTGGCGTGCCCTGAACGGCGGTGCGCTGCATGTAATGCTTGACGCCGCGAATGCCGCCCATCTCTTCACCGCCGCCAGCGCGGCCCGGGCCGCCATGCACCAGCGGCGCCAGCGGAGAGCCATGCCCGGTCGAGCTTTTGGCCGAAGCGCGGTTGCCGATCAGCACCCGGCCATGGAAGGGAGCGACGCCCAGAACGACCTCTTCGGCGACTTTCGGATCATCGGTAAAGACCGAGGACACCAGCGAGCCGCGGCCCATCTGTGCCAGCACCACCGCCTCGTCCAGATCATCATAGGGCATGACGGTCGAAACCGGGCCGAAAGCCTCGACCTCATGCACCGCTGCGGCCTCAAAGGGTTTCGCGGCATGAAGCAGAACCGGGTTCATAAAGGCCCCCTGCCCCGCGTCCCCCGAGGTCAGGCGTACATCGTCAGGATCGCCCGCGACGATCTCGGCCGCCGCTTGCAGGTCGCGGATGCGGGCGCGGACCTCGTCGCGCTGATCAAGGCTTGCAAGCGCCCCCATACGCGTACCCTCATCGTCCGGCAGGCCGACGGCGGTACCCGCCAGCCGCTCACCCAGGGCGGCGACAAGCGCGTCGATCTGGCCGCGCGGCACGATGACCCGGCGGATGGCGGTGCATTTCTGCCCGGCCTTCACCGTCATCTCACGCGCAACCTCGCGCACGAACAGATCGAACTCGGGCGTGCCAGCCACTGCATCAGGGCCAAGGATCGCGGCGTTCAGACTGTCCGCCTCCATGGTAAAGCGGACAGAGTTGGCGATGACCGCCGGATGGGTCCTGAGCTTGCGCCCCGTCGCCGCCGAGCCGGTAAAGGTCACCGCATCCTGTTCGGTGACATGATCCAAAAGATCCCCGACCGAGCCGCAGATAAGTTGCAGCGCCCCTTCGGGCAGGATGCCGGTCCCGACAATGCGGCGCACCATCAACTCGGTCAGATAGGCGGTCTGCGAGGCAGGTTTGACCACGCAGGGCATCCCCGCCAGCAGCGTCGGCGCAATCTTTTCCAGCATCCCCCAGATCGGAAAGTTGAAGGCGTTGATATGAACCGCCACCCCCTGCAGAGGCGTCAGGATATGCTGGGCGCTGAAGCTTGTGTCGCGCGACAGCGGCTCGACCTCGCCATCAGTCAGAATCCGGGCGTTCGGCAATTCCCGCCGCCCTTTCGAGGCATAGGTCAGCATGGTGCCGATCCCGCCCTCGATATCGACCCAACCATCGGCTCGGGTCGCGCCGGTGTGCAGGCTTTCGGCGTAGAATTCCTCTTTCTGCGCCATCAGCGCCAGACCAAGCGCCTTGAGCATGGAGGCGCGCTCATGAAAGGTCATGGCGCGCAGCTTTGGCCCCGCCGCCTCGCGCCCATGGGCAAGTACGGCGGCGAAATCCAGGCCGGCAGAGTCGATCACGGCAACGGGCTCGCCGGTTGCGGCATCGCGCAGGGTCTGGCCCTGGCCGCTGCCCGGGGTCCAGCGTCCGCAGACATAGCTTTCAAGACGGCGCGGGTTGGTCATGGCGTTTCCTTAAGTCATTCGTCAAAGGGCCAGGGCCGCGCAGTCACCTTGTGGCGGACAGGCGGCCCAGGCCGGTTACAGGCCGAAAGCGGCCAGATGTTCAGAGGCCAGCGCCTCCCATCGCGACAGCAGCGCCGCGTTGGGACTGTGGCGCAGGCCAAAGCGCGCCAAAGTGTCATAGCGGTCCGATTGCGTCAGGCCGAATCCTGCAGCCACCCGGGGCCGCCAATAGGCGACGGCGGCACGCGCTTCGGCGCGCCCCTCTTCGGTCGCGGCAATCTGGGCCAGACCCTCCAGCCCCAGTTCGGCATGACGCGCCTCACGCGGGGCGATTTCGCGAAAGACCTCGGCCAGCGGACCATATGAGACCCGGGTCAGTTCGGTCATCTGCACGCCGGTCGCCAGACCCTGCAGCACATTCATCACCACCGCATCGGTCCAGCCAGTGATCGGATAGTGAAAGACTGACAGCCGCATATCGCCCGGGCGGCGGGCCGCGCCCAGATCGGCCTCGCGCGGGACCCGGGCGGACCAGTCATGGCTGGCCTGATAGCGCGCCATATCGGTACCAAAATCGCCCATCACCCGCAGAACCCGTTCGGCATGATCGGCTTTTTCAAGGGTGATGCGGCTGGCGGCGATGCGCTCTTTGATGCCGGGGGCAAAGTTGATCGCATTGGCAAACCCGGCAGAGGCAGCCAGTTCGCTGTCCACAAAAGACGACATCAGCCGCAAAAGCTCGCCGCGATAACGGGGCGGGACGTTGCCCGGTGCGGTCATGATGCCGCCTTGGGCAAGGTAGTCCTCGATATTCATGGTGTCGGACATTGTTTCCTCCCTGCCCTGCGGATCATTCGTCGTAGCTGACGACGACGCGGTCGCTGATCGGGTGGGCCTGACAGCTAAGGACATAGCCGGCGCGGACCTCGTAATCCTCAAGCGCGTGGTTCACCATCATCTCGACCTCGCCCTCAAGCACTTTGCAGCGGCAGGTCGAACAGACGCCGGCCTTGCAGGAATAGGGCGCGTCCATGTCATTGGCGAGCGCGGCGTCCAGGATCGTCTCGCCCTCGCGCGCGATCTGGAAACTGCGCGTCACCCCGTCGAGCGTCACCGTCCCCGCGACACCGTTGCCATCGGCACCCGAGGCCCCGCGCGACACCACCCGCGCCTTGGCCCGGCCCGGCTGGCTGCTGGCAAAAAGCTCGAACCTGATCTGATCGTCCCGCAGACCATGGTCGCGCAGCGAGGCGGCAACGGTCAGCATCATCCCCTCTGGCCCGCAGATGAACGCGGTGTCCAGCGCCTTGGGGTCGATCCAGTGCCTGAACAGCGCCGCCATCTTTTCGGCATCAATACGACCCGAGAACAGCTCGATCTCTTGCGATTCGGCCTTAAGCACATGCAGCACCGACAACCGGCCCAGATAGAGGTTCTTGAGATCCTCCAGCTCCTCGCGGAACATGATCGAGCTGGCCTGACGGTTGGCATAGATCAGCGTGAACTGCGATTTCGGTTCGCGCGCCAGCACCGTCTTGATGATCGACAGGATCGGCGTGATGCCCGAACCCGCAGCGACGGCGAGGTAGCTGCGCTCGGCCACGGGGTTCAGTTCGGTGTTGAACTTGCCCATCGGCGGCATCGCCTCGATTTCGACGCCGGGGACCAGATTCTCATTCGCCCAGGTGCTGAAGGCGCCGCCTTCGACGCGCTTGATCCCGACCTTCAGGCAGCCGTCGTCAACGCCGGCACAGATCGAATAACTGCGGCGCAGCTCTTCGCCATCAAAATCGCGGCGAAAGGTCAGGTATTGGCCCTGAACAAAACCGAACAGCGCACGATCCTCATCACGTGGCGCCAGGGTGACGACCACCGCGTCGCGCGTTTCGCGGCGCACGTCGGTGACCTTCAGCGGATGGAAGCGTGCCATGGGGGTATCCTTCCTGAAGCGGGGCGCATTCTCAGATGCATTTGAAATAGTCAAAGGGTTCCAGACAGTCCTTGCAGCGATAGCTCGCCTTGCAGGGGGTCGAGCCGAACTGGCTGATCCCTTCAGTATGGGTCGAGCCGCAGCGCGGGCAGGCGATCTTGAGGTTCGTGCCGGTCATCCGGGCGATACGCCCGGCCAGTACCCCATCCGCCGCCGTCCCGTCCACGGGCGGTGCAATGCCATAGGCGCGCAGCTTTTCCCGGCCCTCGGGGCTGATCCAGTCGGTGGTCCAGGGCGGGGTAAGCTGGCGTTCCAGCCGCAGCTTTTCGATGCCGTGGCGGCGCAGCGCGGTTTCGATATCCAGGTTGATGACACTGGTCGCGGGGCAGCCGGAATAGGTCGGCGTGACCCGGACGACCAGCGTATCGCCCTGCCATTCCACGCCGCGGATAATGCCCAGATCAGTCAGGCTGATCACCGGGATTTCCGGGTCGGGCACCTCCGAGAGCCAGCCCCAGACCTCTTCGACGCCGGGTTGGGTCTGCGCGGCCATGGGCTTACCAGCTTGCACCGGGATAGGCGCGCTGCAGGAACTGCATCTCGGACAGGATATAGCCCAGATGCTCGGTGTGGATGCCCTGTTTGCCACCTTTATGCGCGAAACTGCCTTCGGGGATCTGCAAGGTCGCCTCGGTCAGCACGTGCTGTAGCGTCTGATCCCATGCCGCACGCAGGCTGGAGGGATCGGGCGCAATGCCACGCGCCGCCACTTCGGCATCCTTGGCATCACCGATGAACATCTCGCCCGCATAAGACCACAGATCATCAAGCGCCTCTTGCATGCGGCGGTGGCTTTCCTCGGTCCCATCGCCAAGCCGCACGACCAGATCGGAAGAGCGTTCGAGGTGATAGGCCACCTCCTTGCCCGCCTTGGCCGCGATTTCGGCGACACGCGGATCGGACGATGCCGCAAGTGCCTTGAGCAGTTCATGATGCCAGGCGTCGAACAGGAACTGACGCATCAGCGTATGGCCGAAATCGCCGTTCGGACGCTCGCAGATCAGCAGGTTACGAAAATCCCAGGCGTCCCGCAGATAGGCCAGATCGTCAGCCGAGCGGCCCTTGCCCTCGACCTCGCCGGCAAGGCTCAGCCACAGCTGGGTCTGGCCGATCAGGTCCAGCGCCACGTTCGCCAGCGCGATATCCTCTTCCAGCGCCGGAGAGTGGCCGCACCATTCCGAGATGCGGTGGCCAAGGATCAGCGTGCTGTCGCCAAGGCGTAGCAGCATCTCGGAAAAGGCCTCCTGCCCGGCGTCGGGCTGGGGTACCGCAGGATGGGCCGAGGCAGTCTGCGCCGCCTCTCGCGCCAGATCCGCCACATTGGGCGTGGTCATATCGGGCAGCGACGGCATCACATATGCCCCACTTCTTCGGGGATGTCGAAAAAGGTCGGGTGGCGATAGACCTTGCTGTTCGAGGGCTCGAACAGCGGCCCCTTGTCCGAGGGGCTGGAGGCGGTGATCTCGGACGAACGCACCACCCAGATCGAAACCCCCTCGTTGCGGCGGGTATAGACGTCGCGGGCGTTCATGATCGCCATTTCGGCGTCAGGCGCATGCAGACTGCCGACGTGGCGGTGGTTCAGCCCGTGCTGGCCCCGGATGAAGACCTCCCAGAGCGGCCATTCCTTGGACATTGTTCTCTCCCTAAATCTGGCTTGCGCGCATTGCTGGCCAAAGGGCCGGTTACTCGGCGGCGACGGGCGCGCGGCGCGCGGCCTGTTTCTCGGCATGGGCCATCAGCCCCTCGCGGAACCATGCGCCATCCTCCCAGGCCCTGATCCGGGCGCCCAGCCGGTCCTTGTTGCAGGGGCCGTTGCCGGCGATGACCTCAAAAAACTCGGACCAGTCCGGCTCGCTGAAGTCATAGCCGCCCTTGTCCTCGTTCCACTTCAGATCGGGGTCGGGGACGGTCAGGCCCAGATATTCCGCCTGCGGCACGGTCTGATCGACGAATTTCTGCCGCAGTTCGTCATTGGTGTTGATCTTGATCTTCCACGCCATGGACTGGGCCGAATGCACCGAGTCCTTGTCCGAGGGACCAAACATCATCAGCGCCGGATACCAGAAGCGGTTCAGCGCATCCTGCGCCATCCGCTTTTGTTCGGGCGTACCCTGCGCCATCTTCATCATGATGGCGTAGCCCTGGCGCTGGTGAAAGGATTCCTCTTTGCAGATACGGATCATCGCACGGGAATAAGGACCAAAAGAGGTGCGTTGCAGCGGCACCTGGTTCATGATCGCCGCGCCATCAACCAGCCAGCCCACCGCGCCGATATCGGCCCAGGTCAGGGTCGGATAGTTAAAGATCGAGGAGTATTTCATCTTACCGGCGTGCAAAAGCTCCATCAGCTCGTCACGCGACACGCCCAGCGTCTCGGCCGCCGAATAAAGATAAAGCCCGTGCCCGGCCTCGTCCTGCACCTTGGCCAGCAGGATCGCCTTGCGTTCCAGCGTGGGCGCGCGGGTGATCCAGTTCCCTTCGGGCAGCTGGCCGACGATCTCACTATGCGCGTGCTGGCCGATCTGGCGGATCAGGGTCTTGCGATACCCCTCGGGCATCCACTCCTTGGGCTCGATCTTTTCGCCGCGGTCAACGCGGTCCTGAAAGGCGATCTCCTCGGGGGACATCTCCTCGCGGGCTTTCATCCCTTCGGATTTGACAAGCTGGGCATACATGCTGGTTTCTCCCCCTTGGTCACACGCGTTCGATAATGACGGCGATGCCCTGTCCGACACCGATGCACATGGTGCAAAGCGCATAGCGCCCGCCCGTGCGATGCAGATGATACATCGCCGTCGTCACAAGCCGGGCCCCCGACATGCCAAGCGGATGGCCTATCGCGATGGCACCGCCGTTCGGGTTCACATGGGCAGCGTCATCGGGCAGACCAAGATCCCGCAGCGTTGCCAGCGCCTGACTGGCGAAGGCCTCGTTCAATTCTATCACATCCATCTGGTCGATGGTCAGTCCCGCGCGCGCCAGCACCTTTTTCGCTGCCGGAGCTGGTCCGATACCCATGATGCGCGGCTCAACACCTGCAGCCGCCATGGCGACGATGCGCGCCCTGGGCGTCAGCCCATGCCGCTCTGCCGCAGCACCCGACAGGATCGCCAGCGCCGCAGCGCCGTCATTCACGCCCGAGGCATTGCCGGCCGTCACTGTCAGATCAGGTCCGTTGACGCCTTTAAGCCTGGCCAGCGTCTCGGCCGTGGTGCCGGGGCGCGGATGTTCGTCAGTGTCAAAGACGACCGGCTCACCCTTTTTCTGCGGGATAGTGACGGGAATAATCTCATCGCGGAAGGCTCCTGCCTTTTGCGCGGCCTCCCAACGGGCCTGGCTGCGCGCGGCAAAGGCGTCCTGATCCTCGCGGCTGATGCCAAAATCGGCCGCGACATTATCGGCAGTCTGCGGCATCGAGTCGGTGCCAAACTGCGCCTTCATCCTGGGGTTCACAAAGCGCCAGCCGATGGTCGTGTCATAGACCGCATTGCTGCGCGAAAAAGCGGTTTCCGCCTTGGGCATCACAAAGGGGGCGCGGGTCATGCTTTCGACGCCGCCAGCGATGACGAAATCGCAATCGCCCGCCTTGATCGCCCGCGCGGCCATACCGACCGCATCCATCCCCGAGCCGCAAAGCCGGTTCACCGTGGTCGCCGGTACGCCGACGGGCATCCCCGACAGCAGGACCGCCATACGCGCGACGTTGCGGTTATCTTCACCCGCCTGGTTGGCACAGCCAAAGATCAGGTCATCAACCGCCGACCAGTCCACGCCCGGATTGCGCTCCATCAGCGCTTTCAGCGGCAGCGCGGCCAGATCATCAGCCCGAACCGAGGCCAGCGCCCCGCCATAGCGGCCAATCGGCGTGCGCACCGCATCACAGATGAAGGCGTCCTGCATGCTCTCTCCCATTTTCACGAAAGACCGGCGATTCTCCAATTCGCCGACCGATTGGTCAGTTTATACACCCCAAAACATCACAAAGAAAGAGGTTTATTGGAGAATCGTGTAATGTTTCTGGGCGGGAAAAAATATTATTCCGGATCATGCACTTACACCTGACAGGTCGTTAAGACGCGCCTCGGTTTCAGTGGTCTGAGCGGACAGAAAGCCCTCGCTGCCCTCAAAATGGGTGCCGATCCAGCGCTCGGCCGCCGGGGTAAGTTGACGATAAAGGCTGCGAAACAGCGCCCGCGCCTCTTGTCCCTTCCAGTCGGGCGGCAAGGCGGCTTGCGGTAAGCGCGGATCGCGCAACAACACGCCGCGATAGTCATGGACCAACAGCAGTCGCGCGATCAGGGCCATCTCATCCGAAAGCGTTGCGGCAGCCTTGGCCAAGGGCGCGAAACGGGCAAGCAGGTCCCGATAACGCTGATGCAGCGACGAGAGGTCCCAAAAGCGGCCCAGCCCCTCAAGCTCTGACGGATCGGCGGCGCGAAACAGCAGCGCGCCCTCGGGCACCGGCTGGCCGCGGTCGGGACGGACGAACACCGCCCCGCCCATATGGCCCATGCGCTGACGGCGGGCCTCATCCTCGCCCAGATCGGGGGCATAGAGGATCTGCCAGCCCTGCGGCGGCACCTCGGGCCGATAAAGCAGCCCGGCAGCCTGATCAAATTCGCGCTGTGCCGAGGCATCCAGCCGGTAATAGCTGCGCCGTCCCATCCGCTCGCCTCGCAACCGATGGGCGGCGACCAGACGTGAAACAGCGGTGCGCACCAATGATTCGCTGATGCCGACCCGGTCGCAAACCTCGATCAGCGTGCCGGTCCACAGCACACCACCGCGCGGCACCACCACATCGCCATAGACGGTGACGATGAACCCCGCCGAGCGCAGGGCCATCCCCTCAAGAATATTGTCAATCAGCCGCCGTTCGGCCGCCCCGTCCTGCCGCATGTTTCCCCGCTGTCTGCCATTGGCGCCATAGAAGCCGGGAAACGGCGCAGGCGCAATGCGGCTTGTCCCTGCCGACCGGCGCCCATGTCAGCTGCCTTTACCGTTTGCAGCGGATTTCAGCGCGGGATATGGATCGGGCGATGCACGAACCTTTGCTTTCCCCGCCCGCTTTCTTGTCCCGCCCGGGCCTGCCGGGTGCATCCTGACATGGCGGATGCGATGTTCGGGCTTGACGCCTTTCATTTCTGGATCGCTGTGGCGATCACGCTGTTTTCCGGCTTTGTCAAAGGGGCGATCGGCTTTGCCATGCCGATGATCATGCTGGCGGCGCTCGGCTCATTTTTACCGGCCCAGCAGGCGGTGGCGGCGGTGATCCTGCCGGTGCTGATCACCAATATACGCCAGGCGCTGCGCCAGGGCTGGGGACCGGCATGGCAGACGACTGTGGCCTGGCGCTGGCATGTCGGCATGGTGGTGCTGTTCATTCCCATCAGTGCGTTTTTCGCCACCCGCATCCCGCAATGGCTGATGTATGCGCTTATCGGTCTGCCGATCACCGCCTTTGCCCTGTGGCAGATCATGGGCCGCAGCCTTGCCCTGCCGGTGCATCATCGCCGCGTGATGGAGATCGTGACCGGCGCAATCGGCGGCCTTATCGGCGGGATTTCGGGCATCTGGGGACCGCCTTTGCTGGTCCTGCTTTTGTCGCTGCAAATCCCCAAGGACGAACAGATGCGCGCGCAGGGGGTGGTGTTCTTTATCGGTGCGATCGCGTTGACGGGCGCGCATCTGCAATCTGGGCTTTTGAATGCGCAGACCCTGCCCTTTTCCGCCATTCTGGTCATCCCGGCGCTGATTGGCATGTGGCTGGGCTATCTGGCACATGACCGGCTGGACGTGAATCAGTTCCGCCGCTGGACGCTGATCCTTCTGGTGCTGACCGGGGCAAACCTGCTGCGGCGCGCGCTGGAGCTTGCAGGCCCGGCGATGTAACCACAGTCCAAAAGCGAAAGGCCCCGCCATGACGACGATCCCCGACCCCGCCCGTTTGACCGCCGACCTGATCCGCTGTCCCTCGGTCACGCCTGATGAGGGCGGCGCGCTGACCCTTTTGGCCGGGGTGTTGAGCAAGGCAGGTTTCACCTGCCAGCGGGTGGATCGTGAGGGGGTGCCAAACCTTTTTGCTCGCTGGGGAAAAAAGGGCGCGGCGCGCAGCTTTGGCTTTAACGGTCACACTGATGTGGTGCCTCCGGGCGATCTGGCCAGCTGGACCCACCCGCCGTTTTCCGGACACGAAGAGGATGGCTGGATCTGGGGGCGGGGCGCCACCGACATGAAATCGGGCGTTGCGGCCTTTGCCGCCGCCGCCATCGCCTTTGTGACCCAAACCCCGCCCAAGGACGGGTCGATTATCCTGACGATCACCGGCGATGAAGAAGGACCGGGCAGGCACGGCACCCGTGCGCTGCTCGACTGGATGCAGGCCAATGATGAACGCATGGACGTCTGCATCGTCGGCGAACCCTCGAACCCCGACCGTATGGGCGAGATGATCAAAATCGGCAGACGAGGCTCGATGACCCTGCGGATCGAGGCGCAAGGCGTTCAGGGCCACGCCGCCTATCCCCATCGCGCCCGCAACCCGATCCACGCGCTGGTGCGGCTGCTGCATGGGCTGACTTCGACACCGCTTGATCACGGGACCGAGCATTTCGATCCTTCGGGCCTTCAGGTTACGACGGTCGATTGCGGCAACCCGGCCTCGAACGTGATCCCCGAACGGGCGCAGGCGACGATCAACATCCGCTTCAACGACGCCCATGACTCGGGCAGCCTTGACAGGATGATCCGCGCGCGGGCCGAGGCGATTTCGGCCGAGACCGGCATCAGCTTTGCCATCTCGGCCGAGGTGTCGGGCGAAAGCTTCCTGACCCGGCCCGGCCCCTTTGTCGATCTGGTCACGGGTGTCGTGCGCGAGGAAACCGGGATTGATCCGGTGCTGTCCACCTCGGGCGGCACCTCGGATGCGCGGTTCATAAAAGATCACTGTCCGGTCCTTGAATTCGGACTGGTCGGACATTTCATGCATCAGGTTGATGAACGTGTCCCCGCCGATCAGGTACGCCAGCTTGCCCGTATCTATCGCCGTGTTCTGGAGAGCTATTTCTCATGATCGAAAAGACCACCGATCTTGACACCTGTCGCGACATCCGCCGCGAAGTCTTTATCCTCGAACAGAACGTGTCCGAAGATGAAGAGTGGGACGGGCGCGACGACGAGGCGCTACACCTGCTTGCCCGCGATGCACAGAACCGCGCAATTGGCACCGCCCGCATCCTGATCGAGGGAAAGACCGGCAAGATCGGCCGCGTCGCGGTGCGGAAATCTGCCCGCGGCACAGGGGTCGGCGCGGCACTGATCCGCGCGGCGCTTGAGGAATTGCGCACACTGCCCGGCATTACTCGCGCCAAGCTGGGCGCCCAGACCCATGCCATCGGCTTTTACGAAAAGCTGGGCTTTGTCGCCTATGGGCCGGAATATGATGACGCCGGCATTCCCCATCGGGACATGGTTCTGGATCTGGAATGATCCGGCCCGAACTAGCCGAAAAACTGCGCCCCTGGGCCGAAACCGGCGCTGCGCTGCTTGCCACCGCCTTTGGTCTCTGGGTCTTTTCGTTGGGCGGGTGGCTCTTTTGGCCCTTGGGCGCGGGATTGGCGGGGGCTTCGGCTCTTTGGGCGCTCGATGCGCGGCGCCGAATGCGTTTTCGTCATGCCACGCTGGGACCCGGCGTGGTCGAGCTTGACGAAGGCGCGATCCGTTACATGTCCCCCAACCCGCTGCTCGGTGGCGAAATAGCACTGCGCGAACTGAACGAGATCCGGCTGACCCGTCTGAGCAGCCGCCTGCACTGGCGGCTGAAAAGCGCGGATGGGCAGGCGCTGCTGATCCCGGTCGATGCAGCCGGGGCCGAAGATCTGGCCGGTGCCTTCTCGACCCTGCCGGGGGTCGAGATGGGCCGGCTTGCTGCCGCGCTCGGGCCGGAAAGTCCAACAATCCAGACCGTTTGGACGAGGCCGGCTCGCACCCGCTTGACTTGAGACGCGGCACTTGCCACCTGTGACACGCAAAGGCAAACGAGAGGCCACCGATGTCCATTCCCCAACAGGGCGGCGGCCCGATCGAACACACCGCACAATTGGCCGAATATATCGCCTCGGGTGAAAAGCCGCGCGAGAAATGGCGCATCGGCACCGAGCATGAAAAATTTGGCTACCGCCATTCCGACCATATGCCCCTGCCCTATGAGGCCCCGGCAGGACAGCCCTCTGTCAAAGCCATGCTGGAGGGGTTGCAGGCGCGCTTTGGCTGGACCCCGGTACTTGAGGCGGACAACATCATCGGGCTGGAGCGTAACGGCGCCAATATCAGCCTGGAACCGGGCGGGCAGCTTGAGCTGTCGGGCGCGCCCCTGGAAACCATTCACCAGACCTGTGACGAGGTGAACCAGCACCTGGCCGAGGTCAAAAGCGTCGCCGACGATCTGGGCGCGGGCTTTATTGGTCTGGGCACAGCCCCGATCTGGTCCCAGGAACAGATGCCGATGATGCCCAAGGGCCGCTACCGGCTGATGACCGACTATATGGGACGGGTCGGGACTCTTGGTACGCAGATGATGTATCGCACCTGCACCGTGCAGGTGAACCTCGATTTCGCATCCGAGGCCGATATGGTGCAGAAACTGCGTGTGGCGCTGGCGCTGCAACCGGTCGCCAATGCGCTTTTCGCCAATTCGCCTTTCCTCGACGGCAAGCCGAACGGCTGGAAAAGCTGGCGTGCGCATATCTGGCAAAACCTGGATGATGCCCGCACCGGGCTTTTGCCCTTCGTCTTTGAGGACGGGTTCGGCTATGAACGCTGGGTCGATTACGTTCTGGATGTGCCGATGTATTTCGTCTATCGCGACGGCAAATATATCGACGCGCTGGGGCAGAGCTTCCGCGACTTTTTGCAAGGCCGTCTGCCAGCACTGCCGGGCGAGATCCCGACGCTGTCGGATTGGGCCGACCACCTGACCACCGTCTTTCCCGAAGCCCGGGTCAAGAAGTTCATCGAGATGCGCGGCGCCGATGGCGGTCCGTGGCGGCGGCTTTGCGCCCTGCCCGCACTATGGGTTGGGCTGATCTATGACCAGACGGCACTGGACGCGGCCTGGGATCTGGTCAAGGGCTGGGATCATGAAACGCGCGAGGCATGGCGGCGCGGCGCGGGCGTTCACGCGCTTGATGCCGAGGTGAACGGCACCCGGATGCGCGATCTTGCCCGCGAGGTGCTGAACATCGCCGAAGCAGGGCTTAAGGCGCGGGCACGGGCCGGTTCGGGCGGGCTGGTGCCGGATGAGACGCATTTCCTTAACACGCTCAAGGAAAGCGTCGAGAACGGCAAGGTCCAGGCCGATGAGCTGCTTGAGAAATATCACGGCGAATGGGCGGGCGATCTGAACCGCATCTACGCCGAATATTCCTACTGAGCCGATCTTTGTAAAAAAGAAGGGGCCGGGGTTTTCCCGGCCCTTTTGCATTGCTTGACCGTCGCCTCAGGCCTGCGGCTCACGCGGCTCGTTGCGGTTTTGCATGAACTGGTCGAACTCGGCCTTGTCCTTGGCCTCGCGCAGCTTCTGCAGAAAGTCCAGAAACTCGCGGTGTTCGTCCTCAAGCCGCTTCAGCGTTTCCTCGCGATAGGCGTCAAAGGCGCTATTGCCGGTCGGCGCAGAGAAACCGTGACGATAGCTGCGGGCAGAGTGGTGGCGATGGCGGCAGGAAAACATCCGTTTGCTCCAGATCATGTAACCCAGGATAGCCAGGCCCAGGGGCCAGCAGGCGACAAAGGCCAGGATCATTGCAGCGATCCAGGCGCCCTTTCCGCGCTCGTCCAGCCAGTCCCGGACGCCGGCGAGCACTGCCCCGATCCGGTCGAAGACAGAAGGGCGCGGGGCTATGTAGGTGTTCATTGCGGTCCCTTTCCAATGTAAATGTTAATTACATTTACATAGATGGCGCGCAACGAGCCCCGGTCAAGACTTTCGGCTAATTTTTTTTCACTCAGGGATGACGCCCAGACCGCGCAGATAGATCAGCGCCCCGCTTTCCAGCATATCCGCAGGCGCAACGGGCGAACGTGAGCCGGGCTTGCCCCGGCCAAACAGCTCGACCACGCCGTGGCTCAGCGCCCAGATATGATCGGCGACCATGCCGGGCGGTGGGCGGCGACCCTCGGGCAGCTGACGAAACAAAACCTCGGCACCACGCACCAGCATCCCACGCGCACGCTCGGACGCCTGCGCCAGTCCGGCATTACCCGCAATCGAGATACCGGATTCGAACATGGCGATGTAAAAGCCGCGCCTTTCAGCGGCAAAGCTCAGATAGGCCTGCCCCATGCGCAGAAAGGCGGTCAGCGGAGTCGGCCTGCCATTGTCGAAAGCATCGTCCAGACGTTCCGAGAACTCATCGAACCCTTGCCGCGCAACCTCTTCCAGCAATTCGTCACGGCCAGAGAAATGGCGATAGGGCGCGGCGGCACTGACACCGGCCAGACGCGCAGCTTCGGCCAGAGTAAAGGCCTGCGGGCCCTTCTCTTCGATCAGCTGTACCGTGGCCTCGACAAGGGCCTGACGCAGATTGCCGTGATGGTAGGACGCGCGGGCCATGTCCGGCCCTTACATGCCTTCGCCGAAGTAATCCTCGACAAGGGCGGTCAGCGCATCGGCAAGCTCTTTCGCCTGTGCGCCGGTTGTCGTGACGCGAATGGCACTGCCGCGCGGAGCGGCCAGCATCAAAAGGCCCATGATCGAATCGCCTGCAACCGACATCCCGTCTTTTTCGACGGTCGCCCGTGCATCAAAACGCTCAACCGTCTCGACGAATTTTGCGCTGGCCCTGGCGTGAAGGCCCTTTTCGTTGATGATCGCCAGTTCGCGGGTAATCGCCCCGTTGGTCATATCATTCATGAAAAGGCACGTTTCGGGATGGGCAGCACATCGGCGGGCACGACGTCATAGCTGTTGATATACTTGCGGCCCGCATCCTTGGCCAGCGACACCGCATCGGCGACCGGCAACTTGCGCGACTTGGCCAGCTTGACCAGCATGGGCAGATTGGCCCCATAAAGAATGGCCCGGTTGCGCGCCGCACAAGCCATCAGCGACAGGTTCGAAGGCGAGCCGCCGAACAGGTCCGTCACCACGACCACGCCGTCGCCCGCATCCACCGCGTCGGCAGCGGCACATATTTCGGCCTGCTTTTCGCCACGGTCATGGTTTTCCTCGATCGCCACGGCCCTGATTCCGGTCTGGGGCCCCACAACATGTTCGACCGCCGAGAGATATTCCCGGGCCAGGCCCCCATGCGCCACGATGACAATCCCTATCAATTCGCCTCACCACGCACAGCCGTCAACCCTGCGCCCGGGCCGTGCGAGAGGCCAAAACCTGGCCATCATCCCAAGGTGCCGGCGCCTTTTCACGGCGTTCAAGTTCCCGATGTCTAATTGACACCTGCCAGCCTGCTTTCGCAAGCGCATCTGCCATTTTTTCCGCCATTGTGACAGAACGGTGTCGCCCCCCTGTGCAACCAAAGCCGATTGCCAGATGGGCTTTACCTTCCTCAAGATGGGCAGGCAGGGTAAAAAGTGCAAGATCACGGACGCGACGGAAGAATTCGTCGAATCGCGGATCGGCCATCACATAGTCCTGAACAGGCGCATCACGCCCGTCCAGAGGTCGCAATTCCGGCTTCCAATGCGGGTTCGACAGAAAGCGACAGTCAAACATCATGTCGACGCCGCGCGGCACGCCCCGCTTGTAAGAAAATGACTGGACCGAGACGGTCAGCCTGCGCCCCGGCTCGGTCTCGAACCAGCGCGACAGCTCGGCCTTGAGATCATGCGGCGACAGCTCTGATGTATCGACCAGCACATCGGCGCGCGCCCGGATCGGGGCGAGCATGTCACGTTCGGCCACAATCGCTTCCAGCGGCGAGCCCTCAAGCCGCAGCGGATGGCGGCGGCGGGTCTCATTAAAGCGGCGCAGAAGCTGTTCGGTCGAACAGTCCAGAAACAGTACTTCGGGCGCATATTCGGGCAGCCGGGTCAGCCGGTCGATCAACTCGATAAGGTTTGAGACCGAAAAGTCGCGGTTGCGCACATCCAGCCCCAGCGCCAGGGGCACAGGCCGCGTCGGGCCATCCAGCAGCCGGGGCACCAGCGACAGCGGCAGGTTGTCGATGGCCTCGTAGCCCAGATCCTCAAGCACGTTGATCGCGGTCGAGCGCCCGGCACCCGACGGGCCGGTGATCAGTACCAGCCGCTGCGCTTCTTCTTCATGGGTCTCGGTGGGGCTGTTGGCCTCCGGCATCGCTTGGCTCTTACCTCCCGTGCATATCCGTATCGGCCCTGCCGGCGATAAGATATTGCAGCAGCATCGGCGCAAGATGGACCTGCCCCGCGCCAAGGACAAGAGGCAAGCGGCAATCCATCAGCTCAATGTGGCGATCGGGCGGCAGGCGGTCGGGCTCGGGCCGCTCAAGATCCACCGCCAGTGCCAGTTCGACCGGGCCATGGGCCTGCGCATTCAGAATACCGACCCCGCGCGCCTCGATCCGGCCACGAATCGAATCGGGGGCATCGGCGATGATCCGGCCCTGCCGGACGTTCAGAATGGTGCGGTCATCGGCAACCAGCTCCGCGCCAAATGCCATCAACTCAAGCGCGAGCGTCGATTTTCCAGACCCCGAGGGGCCAAGGATCAGCAGCCCCCTGCCGGAATGGGCGATGCAGGACGCATGCAGGATCATCGCGGGCACCTCATTCGTCGGGGGCGAATCACCCCGGTTTTCGCGCGTGGACGGCTTGGCTTTGTGACGTTTTCTTATGGACAACTCTACGGCCGGGCAAATGATTGCGCTAACCTTTCCTGATTGCGCTAACCCTGTCCATAACTGCACTTTCGCCGGGGAAATGCCGTGTTATAGGACGCGCAACGGCCGGTTGCCGGCCCGGAATTAAGCAGGAGCACAGGTGCCATGACCGAACCGCGCGTCAATCCGAATTGCCGTCTCGAAGACCAGGGAATCACGGGGCTCGGCAAAGTCCACTACAACCTGCTCGAACCGGCGCTGATCGAAGCTGCGATCCAGCACGGCGAAGGCAGGCTGGGTCTGGGCGGCACGTTCCTTGTCTCGACCGGCGCCCATACAGGCCGCTCGCCCAAGGACAAACATGTCGTGCGCACCCCTTCGGTCGAAAACACCATCTGGTGGGAAAACAACCGCCCGATGGAGCCCGAGGCCTTTGACCGCCTGCACGCCGATATGCTTGAGCATATGAAGGGCAAGGAATACTACGTTCAGGACCTCTACGGCGGCGCGGATCCTGCCCTGCGCCTTGACGTGCGGGTCGTGACCGAACTGGCCTGGCACGGGCTTTTCATCCGCCACCTTCTGCGCCGCCCCGAACTGGCCGAGCTTGCAAGCTTTGTGCCCGAGTTCACCATCATCAACTGCCCCAGCTTCAAGGCGGATCCGGCGAAACACGGCTGCCGCTCGGAAACGGTGATCGCGCTGAACTTCGACAAGAAGCTGATCCTGATCGGCAACACCGCCTATGCCGGCGAAAACAAAAAGTCGGTCTTTACCCTGCTGAACTACATCCTGCCGGAAAAAGGCGTGATGCCGATGCATTGCTCGGCCAACCACGCGATCGGCAATCCCGATGACTCGGCCATCTTCTTCGGCCTGTCGGGCACCGGCAAGACCACGCTGTCGGCCGATCCCTCGCGCACGCTGATCGGCGATGACGAGCACGGCTGGTCCGACCACGGCATCTTTAACTTCGAGGGCGGCTGCTACGCCAAGACGATCAACCTGTCGGCCGAGGCCGAGCCCGAGATCTATGCCACCTGCTCGAAATTCGGCACCGTGATCGAAAACATGGTCTTTGATCCGGACACGCTGGAGTTGGACTTCGAGGATAACTCGATCACCGACAACATGCGCTGCGCCTATCCGCTGGACTATATCTCGAACGCCTCGGCAAGCTCGCTGGGTGGTCAGCCCAGGAACGTGATCATGCTGACCTGCGACGCCTATGGCGTGCTGCCGCCGATCGCGCGGCTGACCCCGGCGCAGGCGATGTATCACTTCCTGTCGGGCTTTACCTCCAAGACCCCGGGCACCGAGGTCGGTGTGACCGAACCGACCCCGACCTTCTCGACCTGCTTCGGCGCGCCCTTCATGCCGCGCCGCCCCGAGGTCTATGGCAAGCTGCTGCAGGAAAAAATCGCCAAGACCGGCGCAACCTGCTGGCTGGTCAACACCGGCTGGACCGGCGGCGCTTTCGGCACCGGCAAGCGCATGCCGATCAAGGCTACCCGTGCCCTGCTGACCGCTGCGCTGGACGGTTCGCTGAACAATGCCGAATTCCGCAAGGACCCGAATTTCGGCTTCGAAGTTCCGGTCTCGGTCCCGGGCGTCGAGGACAAGTTGCTTGATCCGCGCCAGACCTGGACCGATCCTGCGGCCTATGATGCCCAGGCACGCAAACTGGTCAGCATGTTCAGCGACAACTTTGCCCAATACGCCGACAAGATCGACGACGACGTTCGCGCCGCCGCCATCGGCTGAACACTGACGGCGAAAGTCTGACAGGGAAAACAACAAGGGGCGGTCCACCGGGCCGCCCCATTCATTATCAGATCGCTGCGAGGTCTGGCGCGTTTCAGCGCTGGCGGCGGACGCGGCGGCGTTTTTGCGCGCGCTTGATTTCAGCCAGCCGGGCCTGGGTCGCACGCTTGCGCATCGGCCCTTTGCCTGCGCCGCGACGGCCGCTTTGCGGCAGCGGCCGACCCTCGACCTCCAGCAACTCAAGCATCAGACCGCCGGTCACCGGCACCGCCTCGGAAAGCCGGACGGTGACCCGCTGACCAATACCGATCTCCAGCCCCGTCTCTGACCCCATGAGCACCTGCGCATCGGGGTCATAATGGAAATACTCTCGCCCGATCTCGCGGATCGGCAAAAGCCCGTCCGCCCCGGTTTCGTCCAGCCGTACGAAAGCGCCGAACCGCTGCACGCCACTGACCCGACCGGTAAACTCGGCCCCCACCCGATCAGCCAGATAGGCCGCAAGATAGCGGTCAGTGGTATCCCGCTCGGCCGCCATCGAACGGCGCTCGGTTTCCGAGATATGTTGCGCTGTCTCGGACAGTCGCTCGATATCCTGCGGCGACAGCCCGTCAGCGCCCCATTTATGGCCGGTGATCAGTGCGCGATGCACGATCAGGTCCGAATAGCGACGGATGGGAGAGGTGAAATGCGCATAGGATCGCAGCGCCAGTCCAAAGTGACCAAAATTCTCGGGGTGGTAATAGGCCTGCTGCATGGAACGCAGCGCGGTCATATTGATCAGCTCATCGAACTCTGATCCCTCGGCCTGTTCCAGCAGCCGGTTCAGATGCCGGGTCTGCAGGACCTGTCCACGTGCAAGGGTAAAGCCCGAAGCCTCGGCCACCTCGCGCAGCGCATCAAGCTTTTCCACCGTCGGCTCTTCGTGCACGCGATAAAGCAGCGGACGGCGCAGACGCTCAAGCTCTTCGGCGGCGGCGACATTGGCCAGCACCATGAATTCCTCGATCAGCCGGTGCGCGTCAAAACGTTCGCGGAAGTTGACCGATTTGACACGCCCGTCAGCAGTCAGCTCGATCCGACGCTCGGGCAGGTCAAGTTCCAGCGGCTGGCGACGCTCACGCGCGGCCTTCAGCAGCGCATAGGCAGCCCAAAGCGGGCGGATCACACTGTCGATCAGCGGGCCGGTCTGCTCATCAGGGTTGCCGTCCGCCGCTGCCTGCGCCTGCTCATAGCTAAGGCTCGCGGCCGAACGGATCATGCCGCGATGAAAACTGTGGCTGACCTTGTTGCCCTGCGCATCCAGCCGCATACGCACGGCGATCACCGGCCGGTCAATGCCTTCATGCAGCGAACAAAGATCCCCTGAAAGGACGTCGGGCAGCATCGGCACCACCCGGTCAGGGAAATAGGTCGAGTTGCCGCGCAGCCGTGCCTCACGATCAAGGGCCGAGCCGGGGCGGACGTAATGCGCCACATCGGCGATGCCGACCCAGATTGTTGCACCGCCGTCCTCATGCGTCTCGGCCATGACGGCATCGTCATGGTCGCGGGCATCAACGGGATCAATGGTGACAAATGGCAAATGGCGCAGATCCTCGCGTGACTTCATGGTCGCGGGGCTGGCGGCATCCGCCTCGGCGATCACGTCGTCGGGGAAATCATCGGGAATGCCGTGCTGATGGATGGCGATCAGGCTGACCGCCCTGGGCGCCGAAGGGTCGCCCAGCCGTTCGACGATGCGTGCCATGGGCAGGCCAAGACGGCCGCGCGGGCCGACCTGTTCGGCCTCGACCAGTTCGCCGCTTTGCGCACCATGGGCGTCGCCGGGGCGCACCTGCCATTCCTTATCCTGCCCCTTGTCGATGGGCAGAATACGCCCCCCCGCCTCGGGACCGCCCGCCGAGGCGCGAAAAATGCCGACGATGCGGTGCTGGACCGTGCCGATGCGGCGGATCAGCCGGGCCTGATAATCATGATCCTCGCCCCGGGTCTCGATCAGCCGGGCTAGGATGCGTTCACCCGGCGCGACCGCCGGGTCGGATTTAAGAGCTGCGTACAGGATGCGCGGCATCGGCCCCTCACCCTGCCACTCCAGCGGCCTGGCAAAGATGTCGCCATCGCGATCGGGCGGCAAAAGCTGCACCACCGTCACCGGAGGCAGACGCTCGGCATCATGGTAATGGCGGCGGCGGCGTTCTAGCAGACCGTCGGCCTCAAGCTCTTTCAGAATACGCTTGAGCTCGATCCGCGCCGCCCCCTTTATCCCAAAAGCCTTGGCGATATCGCGCTTGGCGGTGGCGTCCGGGTGGGCGGACACCCAGTCGAGAATCTCTTGCCGGGAAGGTAGCTGTGCCATGCCGTCACGCTATCACGCCGAAAGCTTGGGCGGCAGAGGCAAAAAGCGCACCTGCACCGATCAGATGCGAATGAGATCCGCCGCCTCGCGCACCACCGGATCGGCCTCGGCACCGGCACGGATCTGTTCGACAAAGTCCTGACGCATGCGGGGCGACCAGGAATCGTTGATATGGGCGGCGACAGCCTCAGGCGCGGGGCGATCAGGCTGGCTGCGAAAGAAATCTGCCATCTGGGTCGCCATACGGATCAGCTTGTTATGGGTCATGGTCTCGGTCATCTCAAACCTGAACTTCCGGCGATACGCCAGGGGTGGGTGTAAAGATCAAAACTGTCCTGCCGCGAGCGTGCGATCAGCGTGATGCCCGCGCGTTCAGCCCAGTCAAGCGCAAGCGCGGTCGGGGCGCTTGCACCGATTAAAACGGGCGCACCGATACGGGCAGCCTTTTGCACCAGATCGACCGACAGGCGCGAGGACATGACAATCGCACCCTGCCCCGCCGCCTGTCCCGCAACGGCAAGGGCACCGGCCAGCTTGTCCAGCGCATTGTGACGGCCAACATCTTCGCGGGTGATGGCGCGGGCACCATCCCAAAAGGCCGCGCCATGAATCGCCGGGGTCTGGCGGCGCAGGATCTGCCCTTCGGTCAGCGCGGCCATGGCCTCTGCCACCTGTTCGGGCGGCATAGACCAGTCCGAACTGACGGGCACGATCTCGGGCAAAGCTGCCTCGATACTGTCCACGCCGCACAGCCCGCAACCAACCGGGCCAATCATGCTGCGCCGACGCTCGGCCAGTCGTGCTGACAGGCCGGGACGCAGCCACAGCCGTGCCTCGCATGCGGGAAAGCCGCGGGCCGGGGCCTCGGCTTCGTCAAACCCCTCGACATCCTCGGGCGAGGCGATCAGCCCCTCGGTCAGCGCAAACCCCAAAGCAAAGTCGCGCAGGTCATGCGGCGTCGCCATCAGCACCGCCTGACTCATGCCGTCGATGACAATGGCGACGGGGCATTCCTGCGGCGCCGGGGGCGGTGCGGCCTGATGCCAGCCGCCCTGCCAGCGCAAAACCCCGTTCATGTCCCGCATCCGGTCCGGAACCTGGTCATTCCGCTGCGGTGGGCAGGATACGACGCGCGAGTTCGGAATGGTGACGATACTCCTCTTGCCACTCCGACGGGCCGTTCGAGGGACTGACCTGCACGGCGGTCACCTTGAACTCGGGACAGTTGGTGGCCCAGTCGGAATTGTCCGTAGTCACCACATTGGCCTGAGTCGTCGGGTGATGGAAGGTGGTATAAACCACCCCCGGCGCCACCCGCTCGGTGATATGGGCCCTTAGCGTCGTCTCGCCCGAGCGTGAGGCCACCCGCACCCAATCGCCTTCGCGAATACCGCGGTTTTCGGCGTCCGAGGGGTGGATCTCCAGCAGATCCTCGGCGTGCCAGACCACGTTTTCTGTACGCCGTGTCTGCGCGCCGACGTTGTACTGCGACAGAATGCGCCCGGTCGTCAGCAACAGCGGGAAACGCGCACCGGTCCGCTCTTCGGTCGCGATATACTCGGTATGGACGAACTTGCCCTTACCGCGCACGAAACCGTCGATATGCATCAGCGGCGTGCCCAGCGGGGCATTTTCGTTGCACGGCCATTGCACCGAACCAACCCGGTCAAGCAGGTCATAGGTCACGCCCGAGAAGCTGGGCGTGGTCAGCGCGATCTCGGCCATGATCTCGCGCGGGTGGGTATAGGACCAGTTCGCGCCCATCCGGTTCGCAAGCAACTGGGTGACTTCCCAGTCCTCGTATCCGTTGCGCGGCGTCATGGCGCGGCGAACCATGTTGATGCGCCGTTCGGCATTGGTGAAGGTGCCGTTCTTTTCAAGGAAGCTCGAACCCGGCAGGAAGACATGGGCGTAGTTCGAGGTCTCGTTCAGGAAAAGATCCTGCACGATGACGATATCCATCGCCTTCAGCGCCGAGGTGACGTGGTGGGTGTCGGGGTCCGATTGGACGATATCCTCGCCCTGGCAGTAAAGACCACGGAAACGGCCGGCCAGCGCCTCATCAAACATGTTGGGGATGCGCAGGCCCGGTTCAGGCGACAGCTCGACCCCCCAGACACGTTCATAAATCGCCCGCGCCTCGGGGTCCGAGACATGGCGATAGCCCGGATATTCATGCGGGAAGCTGCCCATGTCGCAAGAGCCCTGCACGTTGTTCTGACCGCGCAGCGGGTTCACGCCGGTGCCGGGGCGACCGATGTTACCGGTCAGCATGGCAAGGTTCGCAATCGCCATCACCGTGGTCGAGCCCTGCGAATGCTCGGTCACGCCAAGGCCGTAATAGATACTTGCCCGCGGCGCGGCGGCATAGGCACGGGCCGCCTTGCGGATCAGTTCGGCCGGGACCTTGGCCAGTTTCTCGACCTCTTCGGGCGCGTGGCGCGGATCTTTGAGGAACTCGGCATAGGCCAGGAATTCATCCCAGTCGCAGCGCGTACGGATAAAGCCCTCGTCATAAAGCCCCTCGGTCACGATCACATGCGCGATCGCGGTCAGGACGGCGACGTTGGTGCCCGGACGCAGCGGCAGGTGCAGCCCCTCGCCCATATGCGGGGTCTTGAGCAGGTCGATCTGACGCGGGTCAATGACGATCAGCCCCGCGCCCTGCCGCAGCCGCTTGCGCAGGCGCGAGGCAAAGACCGGGTGCCCGTCGGTCGGGTTCGCACCGATGATCAGCGCCAGATCGGTCTCTTCGACCGAGTCGAAATCATGCGTGCCCGCCGATGTGCCAAAAGTCGTCTTCAGCCCGTAGCCGGTCGGAGAATGACAGACCCGCGCGCAGGTATCGGTGTTGTTGTTAAGAAAGACGGCGCGCGCCAGTTTCTGCACCAGATAGGTTTCCTCATTGGTGCAGCGCGACGAGGTGATGACACCGATGGCGTCGCGTCCATGGTCCTGCTGGGCCTGGCGCAATCGGCTGGCGGCGAAATCCAGCGCCTCATCCCAGGTGACGACACGCCAGGGGTCGGTGATCCGTTCACGCACCATCGGCTGTGTCTGGCGTTCACGGTGGGTTGCATAGCCCCAGGCAAAGCGACCCTTGACGCAGCTATGGCCATGGTTGGCCTTGCCGTCCTTGCCTGGCACCATGCGCACGACCTCTTCGCCGCGCATATGGGCATCGAACGAGCAGCCGACCCCGCAATAGGCGCAGGTCGTCTTGACGATATGCTCGGGCGTTCCGATCTGGATGACGCTGTTTTCGATCAGGGTCGCAGTCGGGCAGACCTGCACACAGGCCCCGCAACTGACACAATCCGAAGACAGGAAACTGTCGGACCCCATCCCGGCCGAGACGCGGCTGTCAAAGCCCCGCCCCTCGATGGTCAGCGCAAAAGTACCCTGCACCTCTTCGCAGGCCCGGACGCAACGCGAACAGACGATGCATTTCGCCGGGTCGAAGGTGAAATAGGGGTTCGACTGATCCTTGGGCCGGTATTCGGGGTTCGGCCCCTCGGCATCGCGGCGGGCAAAATGGTTCTTGCCCGGCTCATAACGCACTTCGCGCAGACCAACGGCCCCGGCCATGTCCTGCAATTCGCAATCGCCATTAGCGGCACAGGTCAGACAGTCCAGCGGGTGATCGCTGATGTACAGCTCCATCACGCCTTTGCGGACGCGGGCGACATCATCTGTCTGGGTATGGACGACCATGCCCTCGGCCACCGGGGTGGTGCATGAGGCAGGCAGACCCCGCATCCCGTCGATCTGCACCACGCACAGCCGGCATGAGCCAAAGGCACTGACATGATCCGTCGCGCACAGTTTGGGGACCGAAATCCCAGCCACGGCAGCAGCGCGCATGACACTGGTACCCGCAGGAACGCTGACGGGAATGCCGTCCACGGTCAGGTTGACAGTGACATCGGATTTGACCGCCGGGGTACCCATGTCGCGGTCGGGAATGATAAAGTCCTTCATTCGGCGGCCTCCCTGCGGGGCTCGCGGCGCCCGCTGAAATCTTCGGGGAAATGGGTCAGCGCGGACATGACCGGAAAGGGCGCAAAGCCCCCCAGCGCGCAAAGCGATCCCCATTTCATCGTGTTGCAAAGATCGGTCAGGATCGCGATCCCCGTTTCATCGCCCTGGGCAATACGGTCGATCGTCTCGACCCCGCGGATCGAACCGATACGGCAGGGCGTGCACTTGCCACAGCTTTCGACGGCGCAGAACTCCATGGCAAAGCGCGCAAGCTTCAGCATGTCGGCAGTGTCGTCAAAGACGGTGATGCCGGCGTGGCCAAGCAGCCCCTCTTTGCTCGCAAGCTCTTCATAGCCAAAGGGCAGATCGAAATTCCAATGCGGGATATATGAGCCAAGCGGTCCGCCGACCTGCGCCGCCTTGACCGGCCGGCCCGAGGCTGTGCCGCCGCCGATCTCTTCGATGATCTGGCGCAGGCTCATGCCAAAAGCGACCTCGAACAGCCCGCCATATCTGACGTTGCCAGCCAGCTGGACCGGGATCGTACCCTTTGAGCGACCGATGCCCAGCCGGGCATATTCCGCCGCACCATGGGCAAGGATCCACGGCACCGAGGCCAGCGAGATCACGTTGTTCACAACCGTCGGACGGCCAAGGAAACCTTCCAGCGCCGGAATCGGCGGCTTGGCACGGACGATGCCGCGCTTGCCCTCAAGGCTGTTGAGCAGGCTCGTTTCCTCGCCGCAGACATAGGCTCCGGCGCCGACGCGCACCTCCATGTCATAGGCATGGCCCGAGCCAAGGACAGACTGGCCCAGAATTCCCGCCTGCCGCGCCCGAACGATTGCAGCCTGCATCAGCCGGATCGCATCGGGATATTCGCTGCGGATATAGACATAGCCCTGAACCGCACCGACCGCGATGCCCGCGATCGTCATGCCCTCGATCAGGACCAGAGGATCGCCCTCCATCAGCATACGGTCGGCAAAACTGCCCGAATCGCCCTCATCCGCATTGCAGACGATGTATTTGCGAACGGCCTTGGCACCCGCCACAGTCTTCCATTTGATGCCGGTCGGGAAACCTGCACCACCACGGCCGCGCAGGCCGGATTCGGTGACCTCATCAACGATCTTTTCCGGACCGACGCTGATCGCGCGACGCAGACCTGCAAGGCCACCATGGGCCTCATACTCATCGACCGACAGAGGGTCGATGACGCCCACGCGGGCAAAGGTCAGCCGGGTCTGTGCCTTCATCCATGGCAGTTCCTCGACCGGCCCCAAGGCCAGCGGATGCTCGGAACCGGTGCGGATCGCCCCGGCAACCGAGGCGGCATCCTCCGGCATCACCGGACCATAGCCATAGCGCACCCCGTCACGCTCGACCTCGACCAAAGGCTCAAGCCAGACCATCCCGCGGGTACCGTTGCGGGTGACGGTGAATTCGCGCGAAAGCGCCTCGGCGACTTCGTCAGCGCCAAGAGCCCTTGCAGCAGCGTCGAGAGGAACCCAGACTCTCATGCCCCTGCCTCCGCCACCAGTTTCTGCACCTTGGCCAGATCGGCGCGGCCAAGCAGCCGGTCGCCCATCTGTGCCGACGGCGCACAGGCGCAAAGCCCAAGGCAGAACACCGGCTCAAGCGTCAGCCGCCCGTCGGGCGTCGTCTCATGCCAGTCAATCCCCAGCGCAGCACGGACCTCATCGGCCAAAGCCTCGGCCCCCATCGACTGGCAAGCCTCGGCCCGGCACAGGCGCAGGACATGCCGGCCATGCGGATGATCCCGGAAATCATGATAAAAGCTGACCACGCCATGCACCTCGGCACGGGTCATGCCCAAGGCCTCGGCGATGACCGGCTGCGCGGCCTCGGGGACATGGCCCCATTCGGCCTGAATGTCGTGCAGAATGGGCAGAAGCGGCCCTTCGCGGCCCTTATGGGCGGCGATGATCTCATCAAGGCGCAACAGGAAATCAGCGTCAATCGCTGGTACAGTCATGGCTGGGTCGTCCGGGCTCATCAATTTTGTCCAGACTAAAGCCCAACGATAGACAAAACAATCGTGATATACCGTCTATTGATCGAATGTATCTATTGATGCGGTAATACGAAGCAGCGCCTCGACCAGCGGCGGATGCGGCTCGCGGCTGGCAACCACCAGACCAACCATATGCCCTTCGCCAGTCAGGTCGCGGGCGCGCACGCCCTCGGGCAAGGGCAGGCCCCGTGCCAGCGCCCGGGGCAGGATCGCAGCCCAGTCCCCGGTCGCCACATGCGAAAGAATTGCCAGCATCGAGGTCGATTCGACCCGTGGCAGCGCATCCGCCCCCGCCTCGACCAGATGGCGGGTGACGATGCGACGGTTCTGCATGTCGGGCGTCAAAAGGCACAGCGGCCGCGTCGCCGCCTCGGCCCAGCCGACCGGACTGCCAAGTTCGCTGCGGTCAATCAGGCAGTAGGTCTCGCGATAAAGTGGCAGGCTTTGCACCCGGCCCAAAGGCTCACTGTCGAGGTAGGTCACACCGGCATCAAGTTCCAGCGCCTCGATCTGCTCGCGGATTTCGTCCGAACTGCGCGACAGGATCGAGACCCCGGCATTCGGGTGGCGGCGCAGGAATGGCCCGGTCAGCTCGGCGATACGCGGCATGGCAGTCGGGATGACGCCGATGCGCAGCCGGCCCGAGACGCCCTTGCGACTGGCCTCCATCTCGGCCTGCATGGCGCGGGCGTCGGCGACGATACGGCGCGCCCAGCCAAGGACCCGTTCGCCTTCGGGCGTCAGACCCTGAAAGCGCGAGCCCCGGCGCACAAGCTGCACGCCCAGCTGTTCTTCAAGCGCGCGGATGGCGGATGACAGGGTCGGCTGGGTGATGCCCAGCGATTCGGCGGCGCGGCCAAAATGCTTTTCCCGCGCCAGCGCCATGAACATGGAGAGCTTGTCGATCACGAAAACCGCCCTCCCGGCTGCTGCCTGAACACCAAAGGCCGGAGCAACGCCCCGGCCCGGCAGATCAGACGATTTCGACGGCGTATTTCTCGATCACCGTATTGGCCAACAGACCCTCGCACATGCGCGCGACCTCGGCCTTGGCTGCCTCGGCATCGGTGGCAGCCAGGTCCAGCTCGATCACCTTGCCCTGACGCACGCCCGAGACGCCCTGAAAACCAAGGCCGCCGAGGGCGTGGCGGATGGCCTCGCCCTGCGGATCCAGAACGCCATCCTTAAGCATGATGGTGACACGGGCTTTCATCGGCGGGCCTTTCAGTTGATAAGCGTCGGTTTGGTCAGCGAGGCGGTGTTGGCGGGCATCAGGCCCAGCCGGCGGGCCACCTCGGTATAGGCATCGGTCAGGCTGCCCAGATCGCGGCGGAACACGTCCTTGTCGAGCTTTTGCCCGGTCTTGACGTCCCAGAGACGGCAGGAGTCGGGGCTGATCTCATCGGCGACGACAAGACGCATGAAATCGCCGTCCCAGATGCGGCCGATCTCGATCTTGAAGTCGATCAGTTTGATGCCGACACCAAAGAACACGCCCGAGAGGAAGTCATTCACCCGCAGCGCCAGCGACACGATATCGTCCAGGTCCTGCTGGCTCGCCCAGCCAAAGGCGATGATATATTCCTCAGAGACGAAGGGGTCGCCCAGCTCATCATTCTTGAAGCTGTATTCGACGATAGGCCGCGGAAGCTGCGTGCCTTCCTCCATCCCCAGCCGCTTGGCAATCGAGCCGGCGGCGAAATTGCGCACGATCACCTCAAGCGGGATGATCTCGACCTGACGCACCAGCTGCTCGCGCATGTTGATGCGGCGGATAAAGTGATTGGGCACGCCGATGCTAGTCAGCCCGGTCATAAAGAACTCGGACAGGCGGTTGTTCAGCACCCCCTTACCCTCGATCGTCGCCTTCTTCTGCGCGTTGAAGGCGGTGGCGTCATCCTTGAAATACTGGATGAGCGTTCCCGGCTCGGTGCCCTCATACAGAATCTTGGCCTTGCCTTCGTAGATTTTCTTGCGCCTTGGTGCCATGCTGCGCGTCCCCCGTCCGCAAGGTGAGAATTCCTACCCGCGCTATAGGCCAGAATGAGGGTCAGGGGCAATACGGGCTTGCGATGGGGCGCGCGCATGGGCATATCCAGCAAAAAGAACCACGGGATCACCCCTAGCCGGAGGCCGCCATGACTACCTTTGACGACCGCGAGCGCGCACATGAGGCGAAATTCGCCCATGATGCCGAACTGAACTTCAAGGCCGAGGCGCGGCGCAATCGCCTGCTTGGCGAATGGGCGGCCGGTTTGCTGGGCAAGACGGGCGACGACGCCCGCGCCTATGCGCTGACCGTGGTCAGCTCGGATTTCGATGAGCCGGGCGATGAGGATGTCTATCGCAAGCTTGCCGCCGATCTGGAAGGCAAGGCAGATGAGACGACCATCCGCACCAAAATGGCCGAACTGCGCGTTACCGCCCGCCAGCAGATCATCAAAGAGCTGTAGGACGAGATATCACCACAGCGCCCCGATTCGCGGGGCGCTGTGCACATTCAGGACAAGGCGGCCTCGACCCGGGGATAAAGCCGCCACATTGTCACCCCGCGCAGCGCATTCAACCCCATCAGCGCCGCCCATAGGCCATGATTGCCGAAAAGCGCGGGCAGCAGCGTCACCAATGCCGCGTAAACCCCGACCGACACCAGCATGGCATTGCGCATCTCACGCGTGCGGGTCGCACCGATGAACACCCCGTCAAGCATCCACGAAGCAATGCCGATCACCGGCGCGGCGATCAGCCATGGCAGATAATGCCGTGCCTCTGCCCGCACCTCGGGCGAGGTGGTGAGCAGGTCGATGATCGCCGGTCCGAAAAGCAGAAAGGTCAGCGACAGGATCACTGCCCCGGCGACACCCCAGCCCGAGGCGACGCGCACCGACTGGCGCAACCGGTCCAGCCGCCGCGCCCCGACCGCCTGCCCGACCAGCGATTCGGCCGCAAAGGCGAAACCGTCCAGCCCATAGGCGACGATTTCCAGAAACTGCAAAAGCACCTGATTGGCAGCAAGCGTCACATCTCCGCGCCCTGCCGCCATGAACATGAAGGTGGTGAACGACCCCTGCAGCAGTACCGAGCGGATCAGGATATCGCCGTTCACGCGCACCAGTTCTTCGATCCGGTCGCGGGCCATAAGCCCGGACCGCCGTACAGCGGCACGGATGGCGTGACGCGCAAACCACAGGCCAAGCGCCAGCCCCGACCATTCGGCAATCAGGGTAGCGCCGGCCACACCGGGCACACCCCAGCCAAGACCCAGCACGAACCACAGATCCAGCAGGATATTCAGCCCGTTCATCACCAGTTGCAGGACCAGCACCGACCGGGTCCGCTCGGTCGCGATCAGCCAGCCGGTGATGGCGTACAGCGCGATGGTGGCCGGGGCCCCCCAGATCCGCAGGCCAAGATATTGCCGCGCCAGGGCTTCGACCTCGGGCGAGGCCGGGGCAAGGCGAAAGGCCCCGGCAAAAAGCAGCCCTTGCAACAGGATGAATACCAGCCCGGCGATGATTCCGATTCCCAGCGCCCGCAACAGATGCGCGCCGGCCTCGCCCTCATTCCCTGCGCCATGGGCCTGGGCGACAAGGCCCGAGGTCCCCATACGCAGAAAGCCAAAGATCCAGTAGATCGAGGCAAGAATCACCGCCCCCAGCCCCACCGCGCCGATGGGCGCCGCCTCTCCCAGCTGGCCGATAACGCCGGTATCGACGGCGCCAAGGATCGGAACGGTGGCGTTGGAAATCACCACCGGCAGGGCGATCGACAGCACACGGCGATGCGAAACTGGCCTGTCCGCGCCGGTCATGCCGCTGGCTGGCAAGGTCTCAACCATGAGGTCAGCCGTTCTGCGGCATCAGAAAATGACCGGTCGCCTGGGCAAAAAGCTTGCTGCGATGATCCTGCCAGGCCTCGACATGCACGCTGGCATAGCGCCGGCCCGAACGCACCACCCGCGCCCGCGCATAGGCGTCACGCGGCAGGCCGGAACGCAGGTAATCCACTGTAAAATCAATGGTCTTTGGCAGGCGCGGCAGGCTTTCCGGCACGGCGGCATCAGGGGCGATGCGGCCCTGTTCCATGTCCTCCCAGATCGCGCTCCAGGTCAGTTCGACGATGGCGGTGACTTCCAGAAAGGCAGCCGTGACGCCGCCGTGGATCGCGGGAAGCATCGGGTTGCCGATCAGCTTTTCATCAAAGGGCAGCACCGCCGTCAGCTCATCTCCGCGCCGGTCAAAGGTGATCCCCAGCCAGCGGATATAGGGCACGCTGTTGACCAGCGCGTTCAGCGTGCCGTTGCGCCGCGACTTGATCGCGTCGAGGGGTTCGTTCCGGCCCGCCATGTTACCTCTCGATGGTAAAGGCCCCGGTGGCGGCAGCCACAGGGCGCGATTCGTCGTCATCCATCGCCCAGGCACGCACAAAAGCGACCGAGCGGGTGACGTGATAGCATTCAGCGCGGGCGCGGATGGTCTGACCGGGCGTTGCCGCGCGCATATAGTCGATGCGCAGGTCGATGGTCGCGGTCGAGCGCGCACCGGCAGGATGGGCCATGACCGCCGCGCCGCTGCATGTGTCCATCAGCGCAGAAATCACGCCACCATGAACGACCCCGCTGTCAGGGTCGCCAACCAGATCCTCGCGCCATGGCAACGAGATTTCGGTCCCTTCGGGTGACAGCTTGTCCAGGCTCATGCCAAGCGCGCGGGCGTGCGGGATTATCTCGATGAACTGACGCGCGATCCGCCGGCGTTGTTCAGGATCGTCCTCGGGTGACGCTCCGTTCATGCTTCGTGCCTCCTGATTGGGGTGAGGTGAATGGTAGCAGCACGCCACCGCCAGACAAGCCCGGCCGCGCAATGGTTGAGTTTGGCCAACCCCGGCGCTAGGCTGACCATGATCCGATTACGGGGTTCGACAGATGTCCGATGGCGACCAAAGCGAATACATAGGTTTCAAAGAGATGTGCGCACGTTTCGACGTGACGCCGCGGACGCTGCGCTATTACGAATACATAGAATTGCTCAGCCCGCGCAAAGAAGGCCGCTCGCGATTTTACGGCCCGCGCGAAATCGCACGGATGAAACTGATCCTTCGCGGTCGCCGCTTTGGCTTCTCGCTTGAGGATATCCGCCAGTGGCTGCTTATCTATGGCGAAAAGGGCACCCGCGAACAGTACCGGGTCTGGATCGAACTTGCCGACCGCCAGCTTGAGGTACTGGCCCAGCAGCGCGACGAGCTTGAGACCTCGATGACCGACCTGCGCGCCCTGCGCAACGAAACGCTGGCCATTCTCGAAGGCATGGAGGCCGATGAGAAACCCGCCGGAGAGGCGCAGACCGGCTGAGCACTCTCTGACGCCACGTCGCACCTTACGTGCACGTCAACCTGGCCTATATTCAGATCAGGTGACTGCGAGGGAAAGGACCGGACGTGAGCGAAGCGCCGATGACCATTCGCCAGATGTGCGACGCCTTTGGCGTCACGCCGCGTACGCTGCGCTTTTACGAATCGCGCGAATTGCTGTTCCCCGAGCGGCGCGGCCAGCAGCGGCTTTACAGCCGCGCAGATCGTGCCCGGCTGACCCTGATCCTGCGCGGCCGCCGCTTTGGCTTTTCGCTCGAACAGATCCGGCAGTTGCTGGAACTGTACGACCCGGCCGAGCGCAACATCACCCAGACCGAGGCCGCGCTTGGCGCAGCGCGCGAACGGCTGGCTGACATGGAGCAGCAGCACCGTGAACTGGGTGAAGCCATGTCCGAATTGCGCCAGCAGATCGCCGATGGTGAGCTGTGGCTGAACAACCTGAAATCCGACGCCTGACGTCGAACCCCTGGGAGGACCGATGACAACCTATTCCGCCCCCGTCCGTGACATGCAGTTCCTGCTGCATGACGTTCTCGAAATCTCCAGGCAAGAGCTTCCGGGCCACGACGAGCTTGACCGCGACTTTACTCAGGCCGTTCTGGAAGCAGCCGGCAAGATTGCCTCCGAGGTGCTGGCCCCCCTGAATGCCACCGGTGACCGCGAAGGCTGTCGGCTGGAAAATGGCGTCGTCCACACGCCGAAAGGCTTTGCCGAGGCGTTCCAGCAGATGCGCGAAGGTGGCTGGACCGCGCTCGACTGCGACCCCGAATATGGCGGTCAGGGCATGCCCTATGTGATCGGCCTTGCGGCGGGCGAGATGTTTTCGGGCTCGAACATGGCCTTTACCATGTATCAGGGCCTGACCCATGGCGCCTATTCCGCCATCCGCGCCCATGGCACGGATGAGCAGAAGGCGACCTATCTGCCCAAGATGGTCAGCTGCGAATGGACCGGCACCATGAACCTGACCGAGCCGCATGCCGGTACGGATCTGGGCCTGCTGCGCACCAAGGCCGAGCCGCAGCCGGACGGCAGCTATCTGATCACCGGGCAAAAGATCTTTATCTCGGCCGGTGACAACGACCTGTCGGAAAACGTCATCCATCTGGTGCTGGCCAAGGCTCCGGGCGGCGGTCCGGGCACCAAGGGCATCTCGCTGTTCATCGTGCCCAAGTTCCTCGTCAATGAGGACGGTTCGCTGGGCGAACGCAACAAGCTGTCGGTCGGCAATCTTGAAGAAAAGATGGGCATTCACGGCAATGCCACCTGCGTCATGAACTATGACGGCGCCAAAGGCTGGCTGCTGGGCGAGCTGCACAAAGGCATGCGCGCCATGTTCACCATGATGAACGAAGCCCGTATCGGCGTCGGCCTGCAGGGTTATGCCGTCGCCGAGGCCGCCTATCAGAACGCCGTCGCCTATGCGCGCGAGCGTCTGCAAGGTCGTGCCGCGACCGGAGAGGCCAATCCAGGGGGCCCGGCCGATCCGCTGATCGCCCACCCCGACATCCGCCGCAACCTGATGGACCAGAAAAGTTTTCTGGAAGGGGCGCGCGCACTGGCCTTTTGGGGCGCGCATCTGATCGACCGCGCCGTGATCGGCAATGACAAAGAGGCGCATGACCTCATCTCGCTGCTGACCCCGGTCATCAAGGGCTTCCTGACTGACAAGGGCTTTGACGTGGCGGTCCAGGCCCAGCAGGTCTTTGGCGGCCACGGCTATATCGAGGAACAGGGCATGTCGCAGTTCGTCCGCGACACCCGCATCACCATGATCTACGAGGGCGCGAACGGCGTGCAGGCGCTTGACCTCGTCGGTCGCAAACTCGCGGCCGAAGGCGGCAAGCCGATCATGGGTTTCTTTGACATGATCCGCCAGACCATCAAGGCGCATGAAGAGGATGAGACGCTTAAGGCCGATTTCCTCGACCCGCTCAAGGCGGCCTCGAAAGATCTGCAGGCGGCGGCGATGTTCTTTATGGAACATGGGCTCAAGAACCCCAATGCCGCGCTGGCCGGGTCCTATGACTTCATGCATCTTTTTGGCCATGTCGCGCTCGGCCTGATGTGGGTGCGCATGGCGGCTGCTGCACGTGCGGCGCTTGCCGCCGGGACCGGCGACGCGACCTTCTATGAGACCAAGCTCGCCACCGGGCGCTATTACATGGCGCGTCACCTGCCGATGACCGCGACGCATCTGGCGCGCATCCGCACGGGTGCTGATCCGGTAATGGCGCTGACGGCTGAGCAGTTCTGAAACAGACGGCCCGGCGCGGGGCAGCAGGGACAAGGGGCCAGCGCCCCGGCCCCGGACCCGCGCCAGCCACGCACCTAATGCCTTGTGGGAGGGAAAGGAGACAGGATGCCAGCACTGCTTTACTGTTTTGGGGAATCGGGCCACTCTTACAAAGTGGCGCTGATGATGCAGCTGACCGGCTATCCTTGGCAGCCGGTCTTTGTCGACTTTTTCAACGGCGCATCGCGCAGCCCCGAATACCGCGCCCTGAACGAAATGGCCGAGGCTCCGGTCTTTGCCGAAGACGGGCTGACCCTGACCCAATCAGGTGTGATCTTGCTGCATCTTGCGGAAAAGACCGGCCAGTTCCTCGGCGAGGACCGTAACGAAATCATGCGCTGGCTGTTTTGGGACAATCACAAAGGTTCGTCGCAATTCGGCGCATTGCGCTTTTTGATGAATTTCCTGCCCCCCGACAAACGCCCGGCCGAGGTTATCGCTTGGCTGCAGGGTCGCTGCCGGGCGGCGCTCAGGACGCTGGACGCCCATCTGGCCGGGCGCGAATGGCTGGCAGGGGACGCGCCAAGCATCGCCGACCTCTCGTGCTGCAGCTATCTCTTTTATCCCGAGCCCTTCGGCTTTGACCGCGCCGATTGGCCCCATATCGACGCCTGGCTGACGCGCATTTCGGCGCTGCCGGGCTGGAAACACCCCTATGATCTGATGCCCGGCAACCCCGCGGACCGGGCCGCGAAGGAGGAAGCATGACCGAAGCCTATATCTATGACGCCGCCCGTACCCCGCGCGGCAAGGGCCGCCCCGACGGCAGCCTGCACGAAGTCACCTCGGTCGCGCTTTCGGCCCGGCTGCTGAACGCGATCAGGGAACGCAACGGCTTGACCGGTCATGCGGTCGAGGACGTGATCTGGGGCAATGTCACCCAGGTCAAGGAGCAGGGCGGCTGCCTTGCACGCTCGGCCGTCTTGGCCTCGGATCTGGACGAGTCGATCCCGGGCCTGTCGATCAACCGTTTCTGCGCCTCGGGCATGGAGGCCGTGAACATTGCCGCAAACCAGATCAGGGGCGGCGCAGGCCAGGCCTATATCGCCGGTGGGGTCGAGATGATGGGCCGCGTTGCCATGGGCAGCGACGGCGCCGCCATCGCCGTCGACCCCAGCCTGACCTTCCCGACTTATTTCGTCCCGCAGGGGATCAGCGCCGATATCATCGCCACCGAATACGGCTTTTCGCGCGAACAGGCCGACAGCCTTGCCGTTGAAAGCCAGCGCCGCGCAGCACAGGCCTGGGCCGAGAACCGCTTTGCCAAGTCGATCGTGCCGGTCAGGGACCAGAACGGACTGACCATCCTTGACCGCGACGAATACATGCGGCCCGGCACCACGCTTGAGGATCTGGGCCGGCTTAAGGCCAGCTTCAAGGAAATGGGTGAGATGATGCCCGGCTTCGACAAGGTGGCAACGCTGAAATACCCCCACCTTGACCGTATCGAGCACATCCACCACGCCGGCAACAGCTCGGGTATCGTGGACGGCTCGGCTGCTGTGCTGATCGGCAATGCCGAGTTCGGCAAGGCTTACGGGCTAAAGCCCCGCGCCCGCATCCGCGCCACTGCCAAGATCGGCACCGACCCGACGATCATGCTGACCGGCCCTGTGCCAGTGACGGAAAAGATCCTGAAAGACAGCGGCATGGCGATCAGCGACATCGACCTGTTCGAGGTGAACGAGGCGTTTGCCGCGGTCGTGCTGCGCTTCATGCAGGCCTTTGACGTCGACCCCGCCGTCGTCAACGTCAATGGCGGTGCGATTGCTCTTGGCCACCCGCTGGGGGCGACCGGAGCCATCATCATCGGCACGCTGCTTGACGAGCTTGAGCGTCAGGACAAGACGGTGGGCCTTGCCACGCTGTGCATCGCGTCCGGCATGGGCGCGGCCACCATCATCGAGCGCGTCTGAGGGAGGTAAGGATGACCGATTTCACCATGCAGAAAGACGCCGACGGCGTCGCCATCGTCACCTGGGACGTGCCCGGTAAGTCGATGAACGTGCTGTCTCTGGACGGCGCGGCTGAACTGAATGCATTGATCGACGACGCGCTGGCCGATGAAACGGTCAAGGGCATCGTCATCACCAGCGGCAAAAAGGACTTTGCCGCCGGCATGGACCTGAACGTCATCGCAAGCATGAAAGAGGGCGGCGCTCAGTCAGTCTTTGACGGGGTGATGACGCTGCACCACCTGCTGCGCAAGATCGAGCTTGCGGGTATGGACCCCAAGACAAAAAAGGGCGGCAAGCCCATCGCAGCAGCCCTGCCCGGCACGGCCCTGGGGATCGGGCTGGAGCTGCCGCTTGCAACCCATCGCATCTTTGCCGCCGACAATCCCAAGGCCAGGATCGGCCTGCCCGAGATCATGGTCGGCATCTTCCCCGGCGCTGGCGGAACCACCCGGCTGGTGCGCAAGCTTGGCGCGATGGGCGCGGCCCCCTTCCTGCTGGAAGGCAAGCTTAGCGACCCGGCCAAGGCCAAGGGCGCGGGGCTGATCGACGAGGTGGCCGCCGATCCAGTCGCCGCTGCGCGTGAATGGGTGCTGAAGGCCAGCGACACCGATCTGGTCAAACCCTGGGATGCCAAAGGCTACAAGATGCCGGGGGGTGAACCCTATCACCCGGCGGGCTATATGACCTTTGTCGGCGCAAGCGCGATGGTCCATGGCAAGACGCTGGGGGTCTACCCGGCCGCCAAAGCCCTGCTCAGCGCCGTCTACGAAGGGGCGATGGTGCCCTTTGACACGGCGCTGAAGATCGAGGCGCGCTGGTTCACCAATGTGTTGATGAACCCCTCGTCCACCGCGATGATCCGCAGCCTCTTCATCAACAAGGAGGCGCTGGAGAAAGGCGCAAACCGTCCCGATGCCCCCGATCAAAGCGTGAAAAAGGTCGGCATCCTTGGCGCGGGCATGATGGGCGCAGGCATCGCCCATGTCTCGGCCATGGCTGGGATCGAGGTCGTGCTGATCGACTCGGCCCAGGAGGCGGCCGAGCGTGGCAAGGCCCATTCCGCCGGTCTGCTTGACAAGGCAATCAGCCGCCGCAAAGTAACCGAAGAGAAAAAGGCCGAGGTCCTTGCCCGCATCACCCCCACCACCGATTACGCCGCCCTGCAAGGCTGCGACCTGGTGGTCGAAGCGGTGTTCGAGGACCCCTCGGTCAAGGCTGAGGTGACGAAAAAGGCCGAGGCCGTGCTGCCCGCCGAGGCGATCTTTGCCACCAACACCTCAACCCTGCCTATCTCGGAACTGGCCAAGGCCAGCGCGCGGCCTGATCAGTTCATCGGCATCCACTTCTTCAGCCCGGTGGACAAGATGGCTCTGGTCGAGATCATCAAAGGCAAAGAGACCGGCCCCCGCGCCGTCGCCAAGGCGCTGGATTTCGTCCGCCATATCCGCAAGACGCCGATCGTCGTTAATGACGCGCGCTTCTTCTATGCCAACCGCTGCATCATCCCCTATATCAACGAAGGGATCCGCATGGTGGCCGAGGGCGTCAGCCCGGTGCTGGTCGAAAACGCCGCCAAGATGATGGGTATGCCGCTGGGCCCGCTGCAACTGGTCGATGAGACCTCGATTGATCTTGGCGTCAAGATTGCCAGGGCAACCCGCGCAGCCATGGGCGACGCCTATCCCGACGGTGCCGTGGATAAGGTGATCTTCAAACTGGCCGAGCAGGGTCGGCTGGGCCGCAAGGCCAAGGCGGGCTTTTACGACTATGATGAGGCCGGCAAGCGTCAGGGTTTCTGGTCAGGGCTCGCCTCGGAATGGCCCGAAGCCGATGCGCAGCCCGAACTGACCGAGATCCAGCACCGGCTGATGTTCGTGCAGGCGCTCGAAGCGGTGCGCGCGCTTGAGCAGGGCGTGCTTGAGGACATCCGCGAAGGCGATGTCGGCGCGATCCTTGGCTGGGGTTTTGCACCCTGGTCAGGCGGCCCGTTCAGCTGGCTCGACATGCTGGGCGCGCCGCGTGTGGTCGAAATCGCCGACGCGCTTGAGGCCAAGTTCGGCCCGCGTTTTGCCGCGCCGCAACTGCTGCGCGACATGGCGACGAAAGGCGACAGCTTCTACGGACGCTTTGGCGCTGGCAAGAAGGCCGCCTGAGACTGAAAAAGGGGCAGAGGCGGCAACGCCCCTGCCCCTTTCCCTTTACCCCTCTGCGAGGGCCGCTTCAGATCAGCCCCTCGGTCCTGAAGGCCGCGCGCAGATCGCTTTCAGGCCGCGCGCCGACATGGCTGATGACCTCGGCCGCAGCGATACAGCCCATGCGTCCCGCCGCCGCCAGATCCGCGCCAATCGCCAGACCATAGATCAGGCCCGCCGCGAACTGGTCGCCCGCTCCGGTCGCATCCACCGGCACGATACGGTGGACCGGCGCGCTTACCCGTTCATCCCCACGGATCAGGATCGCATCCTCGCCCGAACGGGTACAGATCACTGTGTGGCAATCGGCGCTTGCCTGCCGCAGCGCCTCTTCCAGATCCTCGACCTCATATAGCGACTGCCATTCATGCACGTTGCCGATGACGTAATCCATCGGTCCTGCCACCAGACGACGGAAATCGGCGCGATGCCGATCCACGCAGAACGGATCGGACAGCGCAATTCCCGCCTGCCCACCCGCCTTGTGACAAGCATCGGCAGCCTTCAAGAACGCTGTTTTCCCGGGGTCCTTGTCAAACAGATAGCCCTCAAGAAACAGCCAATCCGCGCCGCTAAAGACTGACGGGCTGACATCATCCGCCCCCAGCTCGGCCGAAATTCCCAGATAAGTGTTCATCGACCGCTCGCCATCCGGGGTGACAAAGATGATCGAACGCGAAGTTGGCAGCACATCCCCCGCAACCGGCGGGTTGACGAAAACCGTGCCCTGCTGCTCGGTCTGTTCGGCATAGCTCAGGCCCAGAGGATCGCTTGCCACCTTGCCGATAAAGGCGGTGCGCAGTCCCAGCATCCCCAGCCCGGCCAGCGTATTCGCAACCGAACCACCTGGCACCAGCCGCGCCTTGCCCGCCTGCGGATCGGCCGATTGCGCCGCCATCAGGAACTCGGACCGCTCGCGGTCGATCAGTTGCATGATGCCCTTTTCCACCCCCAGCCGGGCCAGCGTGTCCTCTGAGGTCGGCGCAATCACATCCATGACGGCATTGCCGATCCCGATTACATAGGGGGTGGTCATCCGGTCTTCTCCTCATAGGGGCAGAGATCTTCGATTGGGCAGATCCGGCAACGCGGACGCCGCGCCTGGCAGATATAACGGCCATGCAGGATCAGCCAGTGATGGGCGTTCTGCTGAAAGGGCACGGGGACGTTATCCTCGATCGCGCGCTCGACCTCGGACACGTCGCGGCCGGGGGCGATATGCGTGCGGTTCCCGACACGAAAGATATGGGTATCGACCGCCTGCGCAGGAAAGTTAAAGACACTGTTCAGCACGACATTGGCGGTCTTGCGCCCGACACCGGGCAGGGTCATCAACGCCGCCCGCGATTGGGGCACCTCACCGTCGTATTCGTCGATCAGGCGCTGCGACAGGGCGATGACGTTCTTGGCCTTTTGCCGATAAAGGCCGATGGTCTTGATTTCTTCGGTCAGCGCCTCAAGGCCCAGATCCAGCATCTGCCTGGGCGTGCTGACCTGCTGAAACAGCCGCCTGGTTGCCTTGTTCACGCCGACATCGGTGGCCTGCGCCGACAGCGCGACCGCGACAAGCAGGGTAAAGGCGTTGGTATATTCAAGCTCGGTCACCGGCTGCGGATTGGCCTCGCGCAGTCGCGAAAAGATTGCGACCTGCGTCGTATAGGGCAAAGCCGGGGGAAGACGGGGGGTGGTGCTGCGTGCCATGGCCTTCAGATGCCCTGCCCCGCGCTTATGCGCAAGCATTCGTGCATGGATTTGCGCCACGCCTGCGCTACTCTGCCGCAAAGACAGCAGCGAGGCAGCGATGACGGCAACGCTCTTTCCTCTCACCCCGCCCGAAAACGGGCTGCGAGTGACGATCACGACCCAGCCGGCAGAGGATCCGGGCGTGGTTTTGTGCCACGGACGGTTCAAAACGCCGCTTGGCACAGTAATCGCCTATGGCGCGGCCGGCGCCCTTTGGGGGCTCGGCTTTGCCGGTCCCCTGCCCGAGACCGAGGTTGAGGCCGATCTTTCCTCCCGCTGGCCCGGCGCACGGCCGGTTCCCGCCCCCGAGGCGCTTGAGCCCGCAATAGACGCGCTGATTGCAGGTGCAGGAGAGATCACCGTGCGTCTGAGCGGCACCCCTTTTCAGCTGCAGGTCTGGCAGGCGTTGACCCAGGTGCCGGCCGGGCAGGTCATCAGCTATGCCACGCTGGCCGAACGAATTGGCCGTCCCCGGGCCCTGCGCGCAGTCGGCACCGCTGTCGGGCAGAACCCGGTCTCATGGGCGATCCCATGCCACCGCGTGACCCGCACCGGTGGCGCCATCGGAGGATATCATTGGGGCGAGGCGGTAAAACGCGCACTTCTTACGCGCGAGGGTGCGAAAATCGCTCCTCTCGCCATCGCTGTTTTGTGAGTGCAGGCCAGCGATTTTGCACGAGTTTCTCTGGTCTTGGCATGGAACTCATGCCAAGTTTCAATCGTTTGGGCATCAGATGCCGGATCAGTCCGGCCAGGTCGTAAGGACAGGCGGCTGTGGATCGCCCCGAAAAGAAAGGTAATAAAATGAAGACCCGTATTTCGCTGCTTCTCGCCTCGGCCGGCGCGCTTGCCATCAGCGCCTGTACACCGGGCGACCGCTATGGCCAACCTCAGCAGATGAACCGCGCCCAGCAGGGCGCCATCGCCGGCGCCGTGGTCGGCGGCGTTCTGGGCGCTACCCGCGACAAGGATAAGAACAACCAGGGCATGGACGCGATCAAGGGCGCCATCGTCGGTGCCGCGGTCGGCGGCGTGGGTGGGGCGATCCTCGACCAGCAGCAGAAATCCCTGCAACAGCAGCTGAACAACCCCAACATCCGCATCGTCAACAACGGCAGCTATCTGACCGTAGTGATGCCGGAATCGACGCTGTTTGCCACCGACTCGGCAGCGGTTGGCGCGCAGGGTCAGAACGACCTCTACATCATCGCACGCAACCTGAACCAGTATCCGAACAGCCGCATTCAGGTCGTCGGTCATACCGACAGCACCGGTTCGGCCGCCTACAACCAGGACCTGTCCGAGCGCCGGGCGCGTTCGGTCGCTGGCATCCTGACCGCTGGCGGCGTGTCGCAGGGCCGCATCGCGACCTCGGGCCGCGGCGCTACCCAGCCGGTGGCCTCGAACGACACCGCAGCAGGCCGGGCACAAAACCGCCGCGTCGAAATCCTGATCACCCCGACGCGCTGATCCATCGCCAGGGTAAATATCGGGCCGGCAGCCGCAAGGTTGCCGGCCCATTCATTTTCAAACGACCGTATCCGCCACCAGCCCGGTGCGTGGACAAGGAAAACCCCGAGACGCTAACGCGCCCCGGGGTCCAGTCACTGTCCCTGAGGATGCTCGAAGGCACCCTTCTCGTTCAATTCCGTGGCCTCAGTTCAGCCGCCGGGCAACCTCTTCGATGGCCTTGTCGATACCGGCGCTGCGCTCAGCCGGGCTGACCTGCTGACCAAGGATCTCGGCCGCAGCGGTCACCGCAGTCTGGATCGCGCGATCACGCACAGCACGCACAGCATCGGCTTCGGCGCTGGCGATCTGATCTTCGGCAGCTTTCAGGCGGCGCTCGATGGATTGTTGCAGCGCTTTCTTGGCCTTGTCGGCCTCGCTCACCGCCTCGCGCCGTGCATTGGCGACAATCTCTTCGGCCTGGCCCTTAACTTCGCGCTGGCGGCGCTCGTAGCTTGCATAGATCTCCTGCGCTTCTTCACGCAGGCGCCGGGCTTCGGCCAGATCGTTGCGAATGCCTTCGGCGCGCTTGTCCAGCAGGCCGCCGACAGTCTGCGGCACGCGGAACCAGAGCAGGATGCCGACAAAGACCAGGAAGGCCAGAGTAACGACGAAATCGGTATTGCGCAGCGAGAAGAACGGACCCGAAGCCGCAAGCGCCGGGGTTCCCATCAGCGCAAAGAGCACGCTCAGACGTTTCATTGCAGCGCCCCTTTCAACCGCTGATCGACAGCCGTGTCGACCAGGTTTTGATCGACCTTGCCGCCAAGATGCTCCACCAGCGCTGCCGTCACCTCGCGGGCAACAGAGCGCGCATCCTCAACCGCCGAAGCGCGGATCTCAGAGATGCGCTTTTCGGATTCTGCCGCGCGGGCAGCAATTTCCGCATCGGCATGGGCGATGGCAGCATCCAGCTCTTTCTGGATCTCGGCCTTGTTGGCAGCGATGATCTTCTGCGCCTCGGCCCGGGCATCGGCCAGAGCCTTGTCATAGGCAGCCTCGGCCTCTTTGGCCTTTTGCTTGAATTCCTCGGCAGCCATCAGGTCGCCGGTGATGGCGCCTTGACGATCCGAAAGAACGCCGCCGATGCGCGGCAGCGCGATCCGCGACAGCACCCAGTAAATCACGGCCAGAATGACCAGCAGCCAGAAAATCTGGTTGCCAAAGGTCGTGATATCCAGTTGCGGCATGCCGGGGGCGCTGGCGGCATGGCCAGCCGCAGCATCCGCGGCATTGGCAACGGCATGGGCTGCTTCGGCGCCATGACCCGCCGCCTCGGCGGATTCGGTGATTACCACCGTTTCAGTTTCTTCGACCACGACAGGCGCGGTCTGTTGCAACAGGCTGAACATATCCTACCCCATGCCGGTCGTTTCACAATCGGGTGGGCGCCTGTAGCCCCCACCCAACCGCAAGGATGGCAAAAGGATCAGACTGCGAACAGCAGCAGCAGAGCGACCAGGAACGAGAAGATGCCCAGGGCTTCCGCAAAGGCCATGCCGATGAACAGGGTGGCGGTCTGCGAGGCAGCGGCCGACGGGTTGCGCAGGGCGCCCGCCAGATAGTTGCCGGCGACATTGCCCACCCCCATGGCGGCGCCCGCCATGCCGACGCAAGCCAGACCGGCGCCGAGGTACTGTCCCAGTTGACCCAGATTTTCCATGTTCATGCTCCTTGAGGCTTTGGAAAGGGTTTCGATTCAGACCCGAGGCTGACCCGGCGCTTAGTGCGCCGGATGCAGCGCGTCCTTCAGATAGACGCAGGTCAGGATGGTGAAGACATAGGCCTGGATCAGCGCAACCAGCACCTCAAGCCCATAGACAGCGGTGATGGCCAGCACCGAAAGCGGCGCGATGGCAGAGATGGCGGCAAAGGCGGCAAAGACCTTGATCACCGCGTGGCCGGCCATGATGTTACCAGCGAGACGGATCGAATGGCTGACGGGGCGCACAAAGTACGAGATCAGCTCGATCACCGCCAGCACCGGGCGCAGCGCCAAAGGCGCAGAGCTGACCCAGAACAGGCCCAGGAAATGTGCGCCGTTCTTGACAAAGCCCAGAATGGTGACGCCCAAAAAGACCAGAACCGCCAGAACCGCCGTCACAGCGATATGCGAAGTCGGCGAAAAGCTTTTCGGCAGCAGGCCCAGGAAGTTCGTGAACAGGATGAAGCAGAACAGCGTCATCACATAGGGGAAGTACTTCAGCCCGTCCTTGCCGGTTACGTCCTCGACCATTTTATGGACCATGCCGTACAGCAGCTCGGCGATGGACTGGACGCGGTTCGGCACGATGGCGCGCCCACGGGTGCCAAAGACCAGAAGGGCGGTGATAGCGACAGCCGCCAGCGCCATCCACAGGGTCGCATTGGTCGGCGTGTACCAGTTTACCGAACCTTCGCCAAACAGCGGTTTGATGACGAACTGATCCATCGGATGGAAAACCAGACCACCTGCTTCTTCTTCTGCCATCGTCATTCACCCTTGTCGTCGCCGGGAGGCCCCGGTGGCTTGCCTATGTCTTTCGCGGTCCGCATCATGGTCTTGATACCGGCTGCCAGGCCCAGCAGCACAAAGACCACCATGAAGACCGGTCGCAGGCCGGTCAGATAATCCAGCCCGTATCCGATCATGAAGCCGATGCCCAACCCTGCCACCAGCTCCGTCACCATGCGCCAGGCCAGATTGGCCTGACTGAAATGTTCTTCCCCGCGCGAGGGCAGCTTTGCTCCGGCTTTCTTGCCCAACCGGGCCTCCAGCTTGCGCAGCCGCTCTGCGTCCCGGGCTCGCGCAGCGTCATGGTCGTGTTCGGCCACGGCTCACACCCCCGTTATCGGTTGGCGCGGTGATAGGGACTTGCGCCCCATGAGTCAAGCAAGCGAGGCACATTTATAACACATTGAAAATACTGCATTTGATTAGCCTGCCATCCGGCAAACATCCGACAAAAACATGATCTTGCCGTTGCCAGTCGATCCGCCGCATATTCAACCGGCAAGTTGAACAAGGCCCATGTCCGCAGCACAGCCCAGCCTCGACGCGATCTTTGCCGCCCTCGCCGATCCGACGCGCAGGGCAATCCTTTCGATGCTGCTCGAAGATGACATGGCCGTCACCGATGTCGCGGCGCCCTTTCAGGTCAGCCTTGCGGCGATTTCAAAGCACCTCTCGGTACTGGCTGCTGCCGGTCTGATCCGGCAGGAGCGGCGCGGACGGATCATCTGGTGCAAGCTCGAACCCGACGGGCTGCGCAGCGCCTCGGTCTGGATGCAGGGCTTTGGCCAGTTCGAACCGGTGGATCTGGATGATTTCGAACGGTTCCTGCACCAGACGCTTTCGCAAACTGGTGAAGGCAACCCGGAATAGCCCTCGCACCTCAAGACGGATGGCCAGGCGGCAACCGCCCGTTGCCGCGGACAAATAAGGCTTTCAATTTCCTTATTTTTAAGTTGTATTTACCAAGTTTGTACAACTTTAGATTGTGAATTGGTTAATGGAATACCGCATCATCACGGCAACCTTCGAGGTTCCGGTTTACACCAACCCCAACGTGACCGGTGCGGAAAAGAACCTGCCCTTCCTGAACCGCAGCAACATCAGCTTCGCATCGGCCGAGATGGGGGAACTGAGGATCGAGGATGACGATCCAGAGTTTGGTTATCTCTCGCGCGGTGGCTCCGGGCTATATTACAACGATCCGGGCGATGGTCAGACGCTCATCGAAACCACGACCTTTGGTCAAGGCGACAAGCAACAGACACTGGACGCAGGCACCCGCATATCCTTGCAAGAGACATCAATCCTGCGCGATGCCGATGGAAACGAGTTTTATGTTTTCTTCCCGAGCTATGTCGGAGATGGGCCGGACGGAAAGCCTCTGAACGCGGGCTACCCGATCGAGGCCGGTGGCCGTCATACCGTGATGATCCTTCCCCGGATGCGTCAAACCACCGGGGGAGAGGACTACTGGCCAAAGTTCCGCCCTGATGGGACCTATAGATATGTCGGCAAAAGGGTCATGGGCGCTACAACTTCGGCGCTGCCTTATGACCCCACCATGCAAGGTGCGCCCTGTTTCACCCCCGGCACACTGATCGAAACCCTGTCCGGCCCGCGCACGGTCGAGACTCTGGCCCCAGGTGATCTGATCCTGACACGCGACCACGGCTTTCAACCCCTGCGCTGGATTGGCCGTGTGCGGCTGGATGGCAAAAGGTTGGACCTGTGCCCAAACCTGCGCCCGATCCTGATTTCCCAAGACGCGCTCGGCCCCGACCTGCCCCAGCGTGACCTGATCGTTTCGCCTCAGCATCGCGCCCTGCTGCGCTCGGCCATCGCGCGGCGGATGTTTGATGCCGAAGAAATCCTTGTTGCGGCTACCCATCTGCCCGCGCTCGACGGCATCCGCCCGCTTTGTCCAAAAGATGGCGTATCCTATCTGCACCTGCTCTTTGACCGGCATGAGCTGGTGCTGTCAAATGGGTGCTGGACAGAATCATTGCTGACCGGACCGCAGGCGCTGCGCGCGTTTTCATCCGCCGCGCGGCGCGAGATTTTCGCACTGTTTCCCGAACTTGCGGTGGGCCATTTCCCCCCCGCTGCCCGCCCCGTCGTGCCGGGACGTAAAGGCCGCCAGCTTGTCCAGCGACATATGAAGAACCGCCGCGCCTTCTTGCCAACCTAGGCCGCCAGGATGGAAAAAGGCCGGGTGCGATCCCCGGCCTTTGCAGTGTCATTTCACGGTGATGCGGCCATCAAGCCTTGGCGCGAAATCCGGCCCCTGCCTGGCCAGATATTCTGCCAGCACATCGGCAAGATCAGGCCCAAAATCATAGGCATTCATAGCGTTATCGGCAAAGATCTTATAGCCGTCACCGCCAGCGCGCATATAGTTCTGGGATACGACACCATATACCGCCTCCGGGTTGATCGGCACCCAATCCGAGCCTTCGCGCACCAGCACATTGCTGATCCGGCTTCCGACCGGGGCCGAGGGGTCCAGCGTGTATTTCAGCCCCGAGACCTGAGCAAAGCGCCCCGCCGCCTCTTCGATCTGGCTCGCGCCATTTTCCAGCGCCGCAACCACATCAGAACCTTTCAGCTGAAAGGTCGAAAGCGTATTCTGGAACGGCAGTACCGACAGCACATCGCCCATGGTCACCGCCCCCGCCGGGATTGAGGCGCGCAACCCGCCGCCGTTCTGGATCGCAATGGTGATGCCCTGATCCTTGACACGCGCCAGCATCGCATCCGCGACCACATTGCCCATTTCGCATTCACGGACACGACAGGATTCGCGGCTGCCGTCGATGGGTGCCTTGATCTCGGCCACGTGCTTTTGCTTGAGCTGTTCGATGGGCGCAGCCATTTCCTTGACGCGAGCGGCAAGCTTTTCGTCGGGCACGACCGAGTTATCCAGCAGGACCGGCTGGCCCTCGGCCTTGATCAGCTTGCCGTTGTCGTCCCAGGTCAGAACCAGATGACCCAGATACTTGCCATAGGCATAGGCGGTCGCGACCGGCACCTCAGCCCCATCAGCGCCCTTCACCATTGTCGGATAGGGACCCTCGGCCCCTTCGACCTGACCAAGCAACGTGTGGCTGTGCCCGCCGATCACCGCATCGATTCCCACCACTTCGGCAGCGAACTCCTGATCACGCTTAAAGCCCGTATGGGTCAGGGCGATGATCTTGTTGACGCCCTGATCGGTCAGTTCCTGCACATCGGCCTTCAGGCTATCCATGTCATCCATGAAAATGACCTTATCGCCGGGCGAAGCGGTCTCCGGGGTGTCCATCGCCAGAGCCGAAACGATGCCGATCTTTTCGCCCCCGATCTCTAGCGTCAGCATATCGTCAACCTTGTCCTTCAGCTCGGGTGATTGGGACAGATCAAGGTTGCCCGAGATCACGGGAAACTTCGTTCCCTCGGCCAGAATCGCCAGCCCAGCCGGTCCGTCGTCAAACTCATGATTGCCGACTGCCATGGCGTCAAAGCCGATCGCGTTCATGAACTCGACCGTGTCCTTACCCTTATAGGTGGTATAGAACAGGCTGCCCTGATACTGATCGCCCGCATCCAGCACGATGACATTCTGCCCCTCGGCCTTCAGCTCATCGCGAAGCTCGCGGATCTTGGATGCCAGCCGCGCCACGCCGCCGAAACACTCGCCCTTGGCCTCGGTCTCAGCATCGCAGGTACTGTCATAAGCGTTGATCGGCTCGATTCGGCTGTGAAAATCGTTAATATGCAGCACGTGCAGCGTATAATCCGCCTGCGCCGCGCCCGAAGACAGCGCAACGGCCGCTGCCGAAACCAAAAGCCAGCGTTTCATCTCGTTCCCTCTCACCCCGAATGTCCGAATGAAACGCAGATTGGGGGATGGCCGCGGCTCCGTCAATTGACGATCATGTTGGCTGACAAGCCGCAGGCTCAATGGCGCTTGACGGGCCGCACGGTGCAACGCATGAACCCACCATGCTGGTTTACAAGATCTTTCACGCGGCCGAGTTTCAGGCCTTCACGCATCAGGGCCATAGCCTTGGCGCACCCGTGGATCTGGCCGATGGTTATATCCACCTGTCAACTGCAACACAGCTTCCCGGCACGCTGTCGCGTCACTTTGCAGGCAAAGACGGGCTGCATCTGCTGGCTCTCGATTCCAGGGCGCTGGACGCGCTGCGTTGGGAACCATCGCGCGGTGGTGATCTGTTCCCGCATCTCTACCGCGAACTCAGGGCCAATGACGTGCTGTGGAGCCGCCCTCTGCCTCTCGGCCCCGGCGGCCACGATATCGGAGATATCACATGAACCTCATCGAGCGGATGGGCCTTGCCGCATTGCATCGCCTCGACCCCGAGCGTGCGCATGATCTCTCGATCCTGGCTCTGCGAAAGGGGCTGGTGCCGCTGCCGGGCCAACCCGTCACCTCTGGTCGGCTGCGACTGCGCCTTGCCGGGCTCGATCTGCCGAATCCGGTTGGGCTGGCGGCGGGCTATGACAAGAACGCCCGCGCTCTGCCAGCGCTGATGCGGGCGGGCTTTGGCTTTATCGAGGTCGGCGCCGCCACTCCGCGCGCCCAGCCCGGCAACCCCCGGCCACGGCTCTTTCGGCTAAGCGAAGACCGCGCCATCATCAACCGCTTTGGCTTCAATAACCAAGGCGCTTCGGCAATTGCCCAACGACTTGCCGCGCGCCCGTCGGGCATTCCGGTCGGGCTGAACATCGGGGCTAACAAGGACAGCATCGACCGCAGCGCCGATTTTGCTGAGGTCGTGCGCATCAGTGGCGCCCATGCCGATTTCCTGACCGTCAACGTCTCATCGCCGAACACTGAGAAACTGCGCGACCTGCAAGGGGCCGAGGCTCTTGCGGCGCTGTTGCAGGGCGTGTTGCAGGCACGTGACAGCCTGAAAAACTGCCCGCCTGTATTCATCAAGATCGCCCCCGATCTGGACAACGCCGCGATTGCCGATATCGCGGCCGTGGCGCTGGCCGCGCCCGTCGATGCGATCATCGCCACAAATACCACACTGACCCGCGATGGCCTTAGCTCACCCCACGCGCCCCAAGCGGGCGGCCTGTCAGGCGCGCCGCTGTTCGAACGCTCGACCCGCGTCCTCGCCCGCCTCTACCGCGAGACACAGGGACGGGTGCCGCTGATCGGCGTGGGCGGAATCGGCTCGACCGAACAGGCATGGCAAAAGCTGCGCGCCGGAGCATCGGCCGTACAGATCTACTCGGCGCTGATCTATCAGGGCTTTTCCCTGGCCAGCCGCATTGCGCGCGAACTGGATCAGCGGCTCGCACGCGAAAACATCACCCTGTCCGAGCTGACCGGCAGCGGCAACGCCGACTGGCTTTAGAACAGGTCTTCCTGACCCAAAAGCTGGTTCATGGAATTCGAAGGCTCCGGGCAGCCGGCATCGCCGACGATCCGTGCCGGCACGCCCGCCACAGTCTTGCAAGGCGGCACTTCGCTCAGCACGACCGAACCGGCGGCGATGCGCGAGTGATGGCCGACGCGGATATTACCCAGCACCTTGGCCCCGGCCCCAATCATCACACCATTGCCGATCTTTGGATGCCGGTCGCCATCCTCCTTGCCGGTGCCGCCCAGCGTCACCGAATGCAGCATCGAGACATCATTGCCGACCTCGGCCGTCTCGCCGATGACGATGGAATGGGCGTGGTCGATCATGACGCCCGTCCCGATGCGTGCTGCCGGGTGGATATCGACGCCAAAAACCTCCGAGCAGCGCATCTGCACGAAATAGGCCATGTCGCTCCGGCCCTGCTGCCACAGCCAATGCCCGATGCGATAGGCTTGCAGCGCCTGATAACCTTTAAAGAACAGGATCGGCTGCATCAGCCGGTGGGTAGCCGGATCACGGTCATAGACCGCCAACAGATCGGCCTGCGCCGCCGAAGAAAGCTCGGGCGCGCGGGAAAAAGCGTCGTCCGCAATCTCGCGCAAGATCTGCTCACTCATCTCGCGCGAGGCAAGTTTCAGCGAAAAACGATAGGCCAAAGCCGCCTCAAAGGTGGCGTGGTGCAACAGCCCGGCATGGATCAGCGCCCCCAGCAGGGGTTCGTCGCGCACGGCGATCCGCGCTTCGCGCTGGATACGGCCCCAGACCGAATCGCGCGGGGCGTCCCGCGCGTCCGATAGCGGCTCGATCATATCTTTCTGCAGGTTCATTCAGGCGCGCCCGTCAGTTTCATTCACCGAGTCTAGCGGAAACCGACGGGCGCGAAAAGTCTGCTCAATCCGGCAGCCGCAATTCCCACCAATGCAGGACGACACGCACCTTGCCACCAGCGAACTGGCCGCCCTTTGCAGTCAGCCTCAGTGGCACAGGCTCCCAGAACACCATGGGTGGCGACAAAAGCCCCCGCGCCCATGAGCCCTGCGCCTTGCCAAGCCCCTGGCCAAACCGGACAAGACTGTCTGCATTGCCCGGCGTGCCCAGCGACCATGAGGTCGCGCCACCCGTGATCCCCTCGATCACCCGCGCCGTCGCGCCGAAGACCAGCGCCCCCGCGGGAATGAATATCGCCGTATCGAATGAGGGGCCCTGCCCCAGCGCAACATCCTCGGACAGCTGCCGCGCAAGCAGCCCCGAACCATGGCGGCCCAGCGTCACCGCACCCGGCACCCAGTGTGAACCGTCATGGATCGCCGTCACCCCTTCATCGGCAATGATCGCGCGGCGGCCAAAGCCCGGCTGAACAAAGATCCAGCCTCCGTTTGCGCCAATGGCGATCTTGCCGCCCTGCCCCTCCCAGGCGTTGACCGCACCTTGCGGCACACCCCAACACAGCCCTTCGGCCACCGTATCGGGCGGGTTGATACGCGTCACGCTTTGCATGACCAGATCGACCTGACCGTCCAGGCGCATCAGCGCCTCGTTGACGGTGACATGTTTTTGCGCCTGCGCCGGCATCAGCAGCGGCAGGTCGCAGTTGGCGGTCGTATTCTCAGACATGGATCATCCTTTTTGCATAGGGACCCGCTCCGAACAGGTCGGAAAGCTGGGCAACCTCAAGGGCAAGGCCGCCTCCTGTTGCGGCCTCGGCCCAAACATCCGCGGGTACCGTCCAGCGCGGCTCATCGACCACGGCACGTGCCAGTACATGCCCGTCGTCCCGAACCAGCCGGACCAAGTAACGCTCCTGCGTCTCGCCCAAGGGAACGTCAGCCCCCTCCCAGCCGTCGCCCTGTATCCGCGTGCGGCGGATCCAGGTCGCAACCCGGCCGCGCATCTCCAGATGACAGGGCGATAGCGGCCGCAGCCCAGCGCCTCGGAACGCCATGGCGATATGGCGATAGCTCGGATCATCGGGAGCACGCACCGCCGGACCGACACGCCAGTGACGCAGCTGATTGCGGGCCGAGGGCGGCAGATCCACCTGCTGCGCCGCACCATCCAGTAAGACAACAATGCTGCCCACGGGCCAGACCAAGGGCATAAAGGCATCTGTACCCGCCTGCCCGCGCAGCCGGGTCGATATCTCCCACAAACCGGCCGAGATCAGGCGCGCCTCGGCAAACTGCAAAAGCTCCCACCCCTCGGGCGAACCGTCACCGATGGCCAGCAGGTTCGCCCCCGCCATCAGCGCCTCCTCTGAGGCCGAGCGCAGATTGCCCCCCTTGACCCTCAGACGCAGTGCGGGGCCACGGTCCCAAACCCCGGGCCGGGCCGCAGCAAGCGGGTTTTCAGTACGCCCCATAATCGAAGGCTCAGCAAGCGTCAGGTTCAACCGATACCCGCCGGTTTTCTGCGCCGAGTCCCAGACCGCTGCTGCCCCCGGCCATGGCGTCGCCGTCACCGCAAGATGCGGCGCATGGGGCGCCTCGTCCCCGCGCAGCAACGGCAGATCCAGAAACACCGGCCAGACCGGGATCGGCGGGACAAAGGGACGCAGGACCGTCTCTCCTCCGGCGATCCGGGCGGGACGATAGACCCCCGGTTCGACCCGCACCGCATCGACGGTGATCGCACCCGCCCGCTCGACACGGTCGATGCGCCAGCGTTTCGCCTCGGCCCGGGGTTCGGCCAGCCGCACCACATCACCTGGCCCCAGATGCCCCAGCGAGGGCGGCAGGGCAAAGCGCACCCCGTCCCGCGCAACCGCTGCCTCTGCCAGCCAGCGCTCGGCCAGCGCCCGACCTTCGCCGCGTGTCAGCGACATGGCCAGCTCACTGTCCGAGACCGGCAGGAATTCTGCCCCCGGCATCATCGTCTCAGCCGTGCGCACGGCATAATCACCCCCGGCCTCGACATGGGACAGACGGATACGACCAACCATCTCGGCATCGGCGGCACGCCGGACCTCGACAGACTGGACCTCCTCGGCCAGCGCCATGTCATCGGGACCAAGCTCGGCATCGACGCGCGCGCCGCGCATGACAAAGCGCAGGACACCGTCACGTTCGACGGCATCGAACCCATGCGCCAGCATCAGGGGCTGCAATGCCGCGCGACCGCTTTCATAACCAGAAAGCACATATCCCCGCACCAACCCCCGCAAGCCCTCGACGTCAAAAGCCCGCACGCCTGCCTCATGGCAGATCTCGGCCACGACATCGGCCAGAGGCACGGCACCAGCACGACCGTTCAGCCAGTGACCCCGCTCCCATGCCGGGCCATCCGACCACAGGTCGGTACGGGCGGGAAAGGCCGGATAGGGCCGCGCGTCCCAGCACCAGACATGCGCGCGATCCATGTCGATCATCCGGCCTGCACCCGTCCGGCCATAGGCGGCACGGGCAGGGTTGTTGGCCGGGTCGGACCAGTACTCGGTCATCGCCCGTATATAGGCCGCCTGAATCACGTCATCCCGCCGCCCGTCCGAGAAGTGGGGCAACATCGATTCCGAACTCATCGCATCAAGGAACTTGTTGGGCTGGTTGGTGCCCTTATCCAGCGCGGCACAGCCCATCTCGGTAAACCAGACCGGCTTGCTGCGCGGCACCCATGCGGTGGGCCTGGCCTGCCGCACGCCTCTGATGCGATCGTGATGGCGGTTCTGCCACCAGCCATGGATATCCTTGTAACGCCAGATCCAGTGCTCGTGATGCGCCCCGTCCTCGATCAAGGTGCGACGCTGCGCCTGCCGGTCGGCATCACTGGCGTAATACCAGTCGTAACCCTCTCCCCCCGCAACATTGCCGCGCAGATAGGCGGGATTGTCGATGCGGCCGAAATGGACGTCCAGATGGTCCTCACCCTCGCGCCAATCCGACAGCGGCATGTAATTGTCGATACCGATGAAATCGATGTTCCTGTCCGCCCACAGCGGGTCCAGATGGAAATGTACATCGCCGTTGCCGGGGTGATGGCCGAAATATTCCGACCAGTCAGCGGCATAGCCGATCTTGACCCCCTGTCCCAGAATGGCACGCACATCGGCCGCCAGCCGGCGCAGCTCATCGACCGCAGGGAATGAGTGGCCCGACCCCATGATCGTCGTCAGACCTACCATCTCCGAGCCGATCAGAAAGGCGTCGATCCCCCCTGCAGCCGCGCATAGATGGGCGTAGTGCAGGATGAACCGGCGATAAGACCACTCCTGCGGCCCACTGTAGGAAATAACCGTGCCATCGCGCGAGAAATGCCGCACCTCGGCAGAGCCGAAAAATCGCCTCACCTCGGCTTCAGCCGTCTCCGTGCCCGCGGGACTGCCATCGCGGCCCGCGGCGATACTGGTGGTGATCCGGCCCCGCTATGGCATGACCGGCTGATGCACAGCGCCGCTCCACGGGTCGGGGCGACGGTTGCCTGCCAGCTGCTCCATCAGGATGAACGGATAGAACACCCCCTTCCGGCCACTTGCAGCAATCGCCCGCAGCGCCTCGATCACCGAGGCATCGGCCGGAGTGCCCCCATAGATCGGCCGGTCGTTCACGCGCGCGACCTCACCCGCCTCACCCCGCCCGATGCCGCCAGCGCGCCAGGCCATCTCACGTCCGTCACGGCTGCGATCTTCAACTTTTGGCTGCACAAGGCATTCACCCGCGCGCAGGTCATCGCCAAACCATGACACCACCAGCGAGACCGAACCGACATTCGGCAACTCGCGCCCCAGCGTCCGCATCGAGGCGCGGAAATCGCTCGCAGCCAAAGGTGTGTTGTGATTGATGACCTGCGTCTCGCCCAGGCCCAGATCCAGGCTGACCGCCGTGGTAGCCAAAGAGTACTCTCCGGTACCGGGGATCATTGCCACTGCCTGCACCTCACGCGACAGGCCGCGACCGTCCTTTGCTGCCCGGGTCACCTCGAACGAAAGCTGCGGAACGCGGTTGCCCCATTTCTCAAGCGCCAGCTCCTCGAAGACGACATAGGCAATGCCGCGATAGGCGGGGGCATCATCCCCCTCCTGCGCGGCAATGGCCGGGTCGGGAAGCTGATCTTCGTCCCCCGGATAGACCCGCATGTTCAGATCATCGGCCGAGACCTCCTCTCCATCCGCCCAGACCCGCCCGACACCAAGGATCGGCCCCTCGCACAGTGCAAGGGCAAAGCTCAGCCGATAGCCGATCTCGGTCACACTGGGACCCGAGCCCTTGCCACCGCCATGTTCACGCCGGGTCTCGACCACGGGACCGGCCCAGATCGCGTGCCCGGGCAGCCGCATCTGGCCCCACAGCCTCGGGATCGAGGTTCCCTCGCCCGCAGTCTGAATGCGCAGCCGGTCCACGCGCCCCGTCTCAACCGCCTTCGAGCCACCGCCCAAAAGACGCTGATCAATCACCCGCCCCAGCGTCGCCCCGACCGCCCGGCCAATTACCGCGCCCGAAAGCCCCAGAACCGTGCCGCCAAAGCCCGAACCCAGCGATGCCCCGACCGCCGCCAGCAGAATCGTCGCCATTGCGCTCTAACCTTTCCCTCAAAGAGGCGGAAACCGGAAACGTCCCGCAATCCGCGCCCGCCACGGCGCCGACAGCGGACTGTCCACCACCCCATGCCGGTCATAGGCATGGATGAAACGCGCCTCTGCACCAATTTCCGCCAATATTCCCAGATGCTTGGCGATAGCCCCGGCCCTCATGCGAAAGACCAGCACATCGCCCGGCTGCTCATCTTGGGCGGGCAGCAGATAGCGCCCCGCACCACCCAGGATAAGCTCGGTCCCGCCGACCTCACCCCAGTCGGGGGTATAGGCCGGCATAGGCTCGGGGTCGGTCCCGTAAAGTTCGCGCCAGATACCGCGCATCAGCCCCAGACAATCCGCCCCCGCCCCCCGAACCGATCCTTGATGAACATAGGGCGTGCCGATCCACGCCCGCGCGGCCGCCACCGCAGCCAGTCCCGCAGCCGTGCTCATCGGTTCACCTTGGGCGCGATCAGCCAATCCTCAGGAGGCAAATGAGGAAAGCCGCGAAAGTTCAGGTAATTGAGGAACTTCATCCGGCAAGTCTCGCCGCGCTTGTCGCAGCCGGCCACCAGCCGCACGCGGTCCCCGGCGACGGGTTGAATGCCCGGCGCCGTCCACAATTCAACCGCACGCCGGTTGCCCGGCTGGGCAACATCCGCCTTGACCATGGCCGACAGCCCCTCGGCAGCACCGGACAGCATGATCAGCCGGCCGTGCTCGAACCAACCCGGATCATGGCCCGCAATACCCGAAAGCGTCAGCCGTCCGCCCTCGTCGGCCAGTACCACGCCTTCGGCAGAATAGCCGGGCTTAGACAGATCAAATCGGCATTTGCCGTCGCCCAGCACCGCCGAGCAGCGCGGGTGATAGACCCGGCCCTGCGCCTTGTTCAAAGGTTCGGAAAGTCCGCGCAACTCGGCACTAAAAGCCGCGCCACTGCGCACTACCTCGCCCAGATGGCCACGAAAGATCAGCTGCCGGTTAGCAGCGTTGGACCAGTCCACCTCCCACAGGCGAACCTCGGCACTGTCCCAGCGCCCGGCCATCAGGTCCTGCTCAGTGATCGCGGCATCCGACAGCGCGCCCATGGCTTCGCTGTTATCAACCGACAGGCCAAGGCCCTGCACCAATGCCCGCGCACTCAGCCCTGAATCAGGCCGGAAGGTGATATCCTCAAAGCCCAGTTCCCGGTCATGATCGGTAAAGCCAAGCTCCAGCCCGTCGCGCCGCCGTACCGCCCATGCGCGCGCAATTGTCCCGCTCATGGCCGCACCTCCACCACCGGGACCTGAGGCAGCTCGCCCGCCTGAAACGAAGCGACCGACACCGCGATACGGTCGGCGTCAAAGCGCACCGGTACGTCGAACTCGAACCCCGCGGTCACTACGGCATCCGCCTCGGGCGGCGCGGCAAAGGTAATGATCCCCGTGGCCGTATCGACCTCGAAATCGACGCCCTCGCGCTTTTCGACATGCCCCACGCCGGCACGCACCGTGCCCTCGACAGGCTTGATCACCGGGCGCCGATAGCGACCGACCCCCGAGGCATATGCTTTGCACAGCGCAAATTCACGCTGCACCCCATCGCCGATCCCGATCTCCTGATCCTGAAAGGTGACCTCGGCACTTGGGATGCATGACTTGTAATCGGCCCAGTCCTTCCAGCGGAAACCATGCATCTGCCCCGCCCGCGCCTCGAAAAAGGCAATCAGCGCCGCGACATCGTCAAGCGAGCGCAGGCCAAGCCCCGCATCATAGCGCCGCCGCGAATGCGCCCATGGGGTGCGGCGCTCTTCGTAACCGTTGGTCAGCGCGACGATCTCGGTGCGCCGCTCAGGCCCCCCGACCGAGCCAAAGGAAAGGCTCGCCGGAAATCTGATCTCATGAAATGCCATTGCTCACCCGTTTCTTTCCCCGCGCGCCAGAATGCGGCCAAGCTGCGCGGCAATCTGGCTTTGACTACGCTGGAACCCCGTGACATCGGGGGTCGAGACATTGAAGGTCACATTCACCGGCCGCCCGCCGTCCGCCGCCGCGACACCCAGCCGACCATCAGCACTGCGGCGCAGGGGCATGATCGCCTCGGGTCCGGCCTCGCCCATCAGCCCGGTCGCGCCGCGCATTGGGAAAAAGGTCGGCTGACTGACCACGCCACCCCGGGCAAAGGGCATGACCCGACCCTGCACAAAGGCCGCGCCATCCCGAAAAGGCAGCACCGCCGAAACCATCCCGTTCACACCCTGCGCGATGGCTCCGGCCAGCGCCTGTTCGACCGGCTTCATCGCCAGGGAAAAGGCGGTATCCGCCATGCTGCGCGCGATGCCTTTCAGAGCCTCGCTCAGCTTCATGCCGTCAAAAACCAGTCCCGAGAACGCACGGCGCAGCCCGGCACCGATGCCAAAGGCCAGCGTGCTGGCCTCGCGGTTGGTGTAAAGCATGGTCTCGCGCAGGCGGGCCAGTTCAGCGTCAAAGGCTGCCGTCAGCCGGGCATTCTCGTCCAGCCCCTTGATCAGCGCCTCTTGTTCGTCCTCGTCGAGCGGGCCAAGCCCGTCCCTGTTCGTCACCACCGCCGCCTCCTTTTTTCTCATGCTGACCGACAGGCCGGTCAGGATAGCGCGCGGCCAGTTCGGCCAGCCGCGCACGCGTCATCGCGCCACCGCCGTGCGCCGGGTCGACGCCCAGCATCAGCGCCAGCTCGGCCGGGGTCAGCGTCCAGAACTGCCCGGGGGTAAGGCCCAGACCGCCCAGACGTGCGGGGCCCAGCCCGGCACGCAAAAGCCCGGGCCAGTCCAGCCCGCCACTCATGTCCCCTCGATCCGAAAGGCGCGCGACAACAGCGCCGCCGCCGCATGAGCAGCCGCGACCGGCCCACCGCGCAGATCGGCCAAGGCCAGATCATCCATGCCGCCCGTCCAGCCGCCGCCGCGCAGACCCGCAACCAGAACCGCCATCACGTCACGACTGGAAAAGCGGCCACCCTCGAACCGCTCGACCAGCGCGATCATGCTTTCGGCGCCCAGCTCGGCCTCAAGCGCAGCCAGCGCGCCCAGGGTCAGTCTTGCGACATGGCGCTGACTGCCCAGCCAGATCTCGACCTCACCCGCAAGCGGGTTGATGCCGTCAAAGCGCGACAAAGCTGATCGGGCCCGCGCTTGCCAGGGAAATCTCATAGGTTGCCTCGCCATTGTAACTACCCGCATATTCCAAAGCCGTGATCTGGAACGCCCCCTCGACCGTGCCGAAATCCGGGATCACCACCTGAAAGCGCGGCACCTCGCCATCAAAAAAGGCCTGCCGCGCACGCTCATCCGTCGTGCCATCACGGAACACACCCGAGCCCGAGATGCTGGCCGAGCGCACCCCCGCACCCGCCAGCAGTTCGCGCCAGCGACCCTCGCTTTCCAGGCTCGTCACATCCACAGTCTCGGCATTGAAACCCAGCCGGGTCGCCCGCAGGCCGGCTATGGTTTCGAAATGACCGTCGCCGGTCATATCCATCTTGATCAGCAGGTCGCGTCCGTTCTGAACCGCCATCACCGTTTCTCCTCATCCAAGGTCGATGCGCGCGCGAAAGGTCAGATCGACCCGCCGCCCCGCGCCTTTTTCCGTCCGTCGTGCCCGGGCACGCAGGAACCACAGCCCCGCCAGATGGCCACACCCGATGGTCATGCCCGCACTTTCCAGTGCGTCGCAGACCGCAGCAGCAGCCGCCTTGACCGTCGCGAAACCGCCGGTCTCATCAGCCCCCGACAAGACCGAGACGGTCAGGTCATGCACTGCCCCCGCCCCGGTCATGTCGCCCGCATCGCGCGCTTCTTCGGGACCCAGCGCGACATGAACCCCTGCCGGGGCCGAAACCGGCATCGCGTCATAGATCGCGTCCCCGACCAGTTCGCGCAGCGCCGCATTATCGCGCAGCACCTGATAAACCGCCGCCTGCAAGGCAGCCGTTGCCCGGTAGCTCATGCCGGAATCTCCTCTTGCGCGATACAGACCAGCCAGCGCCCCCCGGGGTCGCTTTCGGCGACTGCGTCGATGCGAAAGCGCCGCGCCTGCGCGCCCTCACCCAGCCGCAACCTCTGCCCGGGGCGCGGGCGGCGCGTATCGCCCGCAGGCGCTGCCCTGACGGTGATCCGCCAGGTCACGACGCTCTGCGTCCCCAATGCGGCGACACGTTCACCACCCGCGCCCGAGCGCATCTCGGCCCAGATCCGCCCGACCTCCTGCCAGGACTGGCGAAAGCCGCCCATCCCGTCGGGCAACCGGGCCGAGGATTCCACGACCAGCGGCACTGTCATGCGTGGCGTGCTCATGCACCGCCACGCGAATTGCCGCGCCCTCCCAGCACCCGGACAGAGCGCCAGCGTTCAATCAGCACACTGACATCGAAAGGCAGCGCACTCTGGGTGCCCTCAAAACTGCGGTCCTCGTGATAATGCGCAGCCAGCATCAGCGCCGCCTGCGCCAGATCAGCCGGAACCCGGGACCAGTCAGCCCCGAAACCAGCCAGAAAGCTGATCGTCACGCATCCCCCGTGCGGGACAGATGGCAGAAAAACGCCCACCGGCTTCAGCACCGGTCGTTGCATATCCCGCACCAGACGATAGCGCGCAGAATCAAGCACCGTCCCTGCCCCCGTGGCGTCAAGGATCTCAACCCCCTCGACCGCCTCGACCGGGGCCAGTGGCAGCGGCTGGCCCTGCGTATCTCGCCACCGCTCCAGCTGCAGCCGAAACCGCCGCGTCAGCAGCACCTTGCCGGTACGCGCCTCGATTGCGGCAATGGCAGCGCGCAGATAGCCCGCCAAAGCCGCGGTCTCGGCCACATCCTCAGCACCAGGCCCGCCAAAACCACAGCCCAGCCGCAAGTGATTGCGCAACACCGCGACGGGCAGCGCCTCGGCTACAGGCGCTGTCACTTCCTCAAGCATCATCTTCTATTCTCCCATTCGCTGGGGTGCCGCATCCTCGGGTCACGAAAGGGGCCGCGCCGCTGCCCGCCCTCGCGCGCGCGGACAGTTGCACTTGCCGGTAAGGCGGGCATGAAATCCGCGCGGCCCCGCTTCGGCCCTGGATCAGCCGAAGATCATCAGCTTGATGGCGCGGGCATCAGTAACGCCGCCGCCAACGCGCTTGGTGGCATAAAACAGAACATGCGGCTTGGCCGAGAACGGGTCGCGCAGGACGCGCAGATCGGGACGCTCGACGATGGTATAGCCGGCGCGAAAATCACCAAAGGCGATCGCAGCAGCGCCACGGGCGATATCAGGCATCTCTTCGCAGATCAGCACCGGATAGCCCAGCAACTGCGCCGGCTGCCCCAAAGCCAGCGAGTCCGTCCACAAAAACCGGCCATCGGCATCGCGCATCTTGCGCACCGCCGCAGCGGTCTTCGAGTTCATGACAAAGCTTGCATTGGCCCGATATTGCGCGCCCAGCGAATAAACCAGGTCGATCAAAGCATCTGCCGGATTCCCTTCGGCAAAATCTCCATCACCACCTGACAGCAAGGTTCCGATCCTGGAATCACCAGCCTCATGATGGGGCGCCGTAGCATGGGTCAGGAATCCCTTGGGCTTGTTGATACCGTCGCCTTTGACAAAGGCTGCTGCCTCCGCTCGGGAAAATTTGTCGGCAATCCGACCGGCAAGCCAGCTTTCGACGTCAAAGGCACTGTCGTCCAGCAGGCGCTGGCTCGCCTTGGGCATGGCAGAAAGCTCGTGCACCGGAATCACGACCCGCTGAACGGTCGGCGTACCCGTTTCTGCCTGAGCGGTATCCTCGCTCGCCCAACCATGGGCGATATCGCCCATATCGACCAGCACCTCATAGCTCGCCGATTCCACTGTCACGACATTGGCAATCCGTCGCAACGAGGCGGTGCCGGTCAGAACGTCCTGCACCTGCATCGCCACGGTCGGAGCAACAAGGAACCCGCCATCCGAGGTCGAGGTCATTGCCTTACCTTCCAACGGCAACCCGCGCAGCGCCGCATCGTCCCCATGGCGGACATAGGCGTCAAACGCCTTTTGATAGGGCGCGCCCTGATCGGCCTCAGCCGACAAAGGGGCACGCGCCCGGGAAATGCTCTTGCGGTCCATGATGGTCATGCGATCTTCCTGTACTTTCAGTTGTTTCTGAATGTCTGAGCGAAACTGCTTGAGTTCATTTACGAATCCCAGCATTTCAGCCCCCAGTTCTCCGGGCAGTTCTGTCCCGGCCGCGGCTTTCACCTCGGTCATGCTCCCCTCCATTTGGATGAAATCATTCGGCGCGCAGCGCCTGCGTTGCGGCCCGAAAAGCCGCTGCCAGTTCGTCGATTCCGCCTGATTTTCGGCCCACCTTTGCCTCGGCAAGCATGGGAAAGGTGACCAAGGACACCTCCCACAGCTCGACCTCGGTCAGCCGCCGCCGGCCCTTGGCATCGCGCTCGGCCGAAATTGTGCGATAGCCGATCGACAACCCGTCGATGGCACCAGCAGCGATCAGCGCCGCCGCCTCGCGGGCCTGGGCAATGTCGGGCAAAAGCCTACCCGCGACCCACAGACCCTGCTCGTCCTCTCGTATCTCGTCCCAAACGCCGATCGGCCGGGTCGGGTCATGCTGCCACAGCATCCGCACACGGTCGCCGCGCGCGGCAAGCCGCCTCAGGCTTTCGGCATAGACCCCGCGCAAGACGACATCGCCGCCCTGATCCGTAACGCCGAACAGGCTGGCATAGCCCTCGATCCGCGTACCGTCCAAGATCAGGGACGATCCCGCCGCAAACTTCAACTCTAGCCCGTAATCCTTTGAATTCACGCTATCCCCCTTTTGGCGTAAAGGTCATGATCGATTGCACGGCCTGGGTCAGGATCACCGCGACAACGCCATAGACCGTCATCCATAAGCGCCGCTCCAGCCCTTCGATCAGCGCCTCGATCCGCTCCAGCCGGCGCTCGACCTGACCAAACTGCAGCGCCATGATCCGCTCTTGGGTGTTGAGGCGCTGGTCATGCCAGTCAAAGGGCTCCTTGACGAAACGCGAGCCCTCCATCCTAGTCCTCCTGCGCAGGCGGCAGGCCCAGAACCGCGCGCTTTTCCGCCTCGCTCAGAAAGGCCGCCTCGCCGACACGCCGCCATTGGGCGTCGCGTTCCTCAGCAAGCGCAGGCACCTGATCCGGATCGGCACGCAAGTCGATCTCATTGCCCAGATGCTCGGACAGCCACCACGCCACGGCACTCGCCACGCGCGAGACCAGAGGCAGAACCGTCAGCCGATAAAACGCCCGATGCGCCTCGGCGTAGTTGGCATAGGTCGCCTCGCCCGGAATACCGATCAGCATGGGTGGCACGCCAAAAGCCTGTGCAATCTCGCGCGCAGCGGCCAGCTTGGTCTGATGAAACTCCATGTCCGAGGGGGAAAACCCCATCGGCTTCCAGTCCAACCCGCCCTCCAACAGCATCGGTCGACCGGCATTACGGGCGCCCTGATGATGCATCTCCATCTCGGCAACCAACCGATCATACTGGTCGGGCGACAGGTTCCCCTGCCCATCTGCACCGCGATAGACGATAGCGCCGGAAGGCCGCGCAGCATTATCCAGCAAAGCCTTCGACCAGCTCGAAGCGCTGTTGTGGACATCGACAGCCACCGCAGCCGCCTGCATCGGCGACAGCCCATAATGATCGTCCAAAGGATGAAAGCTGCGGATATGGCAAATCGGATCGGGACTACCCGCCATATCGAACCGAACCTTGCGGCCGCCCACACCATATTCATAGGCGATGGGCCAACCATCCGGCCCCGGCACCACCGCCATCCGATCAGCGCGCAAGACATGCAGCTCCGCAGGCAGGCCTTTGGGCCCCATACCGACCGCCTCCAGATAACCGTTACCGCTTAACAGGATCTGGCCATAAAGCGCCTCGAATATCTCGGCACGGCCCTGCGCCGGATTGGGCCTGCGCAGCAGATCCAGCACCGGATGCACGTCATAACGCCGCTCTCGGTCCTGACAGATCAGCGGCACCGCAGCCGCCGCTTCGGCAATCAGCCGTACGGCTCGGAAACCGACCGGATTGCCGATGAACCCGGCATTGGTCAGGCTGACCGTATCACGCGGGGACCAGACAACCCGACCTGACCCCGCTGCCAACGCCACTACCTTACCGGCGGCGCTGGCCTTTTTCTCGACTGCGGTGGTTGGCCGCGCCGATACCCCATTCCGCCCGAACCAGGGAAATGCCATAGGCTCCTCATGAAAATCCCAAGAAAAAAGGGCCGCTGACCGCGACCCTCACGAGCCCCATGGCCCGTTCTTCCGTGTCCAAATATCCATGCGACAGCCCCGCAAAAGCGGCGCCGAAGCCGCTAGAGCGCGCGTACCGCAGGACGCGTATAATGCGCCGCCGGCTCAATCATCAGCTCGTGAATAGCCCAGACCAGAGCATCCAGACGATCCGGTGAGCCCTTGCCACCATAGCCCGCGACGGTCATGCGGCACATCTGATCTTCAAGGATCCCCAGGCCGCGCAGGTGGTGAACCCGACCCTGCTCATAAAGCGCCGCGACCGGCTCGGCCCGCAACCCCTTGCCCCGCCCGGCACGCAAGGCGCGAAAGGGCACCAGCGGGTCGATCTGGCGCAAAACACTTTCCACCAGATCGCCGCCCTGATTGATCTCGGCCACCAGCCGCTCGCCGCCATGCCGCTCCATCGCCTGAATTGCCGCCCGCGCCCAATCAGACGGCCCGCCCCGGACCGAGGCATCCTCAAGCACATAGGCCCGCCAGTCGGTCACCGGACCCTCGGCCACCACCCCGGCGACGACGATGCCGCATTCATCAGCGCCAGCCCCGCCCGTCACCGCGGGATCGACCGCAATCACGATACGCGATAGCGTCGGGGCCGCATCGACCCTGCACCGTTCAAGCATCGAAGTCGTCCAAAGCGCGCCCTCGACATCTTCAAGAAGCAGCCCCTCAAGCTCCTGCCGTCCAAGCCGTGTGCCCGCATAGCGCGCCTCGACCTCGGCAAGAAAGCTCTCGGCCAGATAGGCACGGTTGGCATCGGTCGGCGCATGGGTGGTCACGGTCGAGGCATTACCCAGAATCCGCTTCAACACCGGGACATTCTTTGGCGTCGTCGTCACCACCTGCTGAGGGTGTTCCCCCAGACGCAGGGCAAATTGCAGCATGTCCCAGGTCTCCTCGGCCTTCTTCCACTTGGCCAGTTCATCGACCCAGGCGGCATCGAATTGCGGACCACGCAGCGCCTCGGGCTCATGCGCCGAATAAACTTGTGCGGTGGCGCCATTTGCCCAGACCAACCGCCTCCGTCCCGCCTCCCACACCGGACGGCGATCCGGAGGCGAGCAGGCCAAAATCCCCGACTCGCCAAAGACCATGACGTCACGCGCCTGATCAAAGGTCTCACTAACCAGCGCAAGGCGACGGGCACGGCCCGGCGCATCTGGGGTAGCTCCTTCAACCTGCATGCGCACCCATTCGGCACCGGCGCGGGTCTTGCCCGCGCCGCGTCCCCCCATGATCACCCAGGATTTCCAGTCGCCCTCGGGCGGCAGCTGATGCGGCAGCGCCCAGAACTCGAACAGCCAGGGCAGTGCCGCAAGGGCATTGTCGCCAAGGCTGCCCAGGAATTCGTCAACCTCCTCCTGCGCGGCGCAGGCAAGCCAGGCGGCGCCCGATCTCATCGCGTGCCGCGACAAGGTCAAGCGTTCCCGCGCCGACCTGTCCGGCAGCTTCCTTGCGAAGCTTGTCAACCTTGCTCCTTTCCTCCAGCACCAGTTGGGTCGCGGCCCTCAGGTCGCGCACCATCCGGACGGATTCCTTCAACTCGTCCATCTCGCCGGCCTGAATCTTGGCCCGCAATCGGGCAAGATCCGCCGCATAAGACCGGAACAGCCCATCCGCGATCGCAAGCACATCCATGTCAGGCGCCGCGGCGGCGCCGGGCACGAAAGGCCCTTCCGGTGCCTCCGGCCCCGGATCGAAATTCATCGTCATTCCTGATCGTCCTGCCCTCGTGTGTCTGTCCGCACGAGCAAGAAATGAAAAAAGCGGCCTCGGGTCATCCGACCCGGCCGCTTGCCCACCTCTCCCAGCATGGGTAATTTCTACTTTAGGGCGTTCGCAAAGTCAATAAAAACCCATTGGTTGCGTTCGGCATCTCAGGATAAATCAATGAAAACAACAGGATGGGCCGCGCAACACCTCAGCGCACGCAATATGCAACGGGGGCGAAAACGCCCCCGTCAACTGCCGAATCTAGTCACCCTGAACCGGGGAAAGCGGCTGTCCGCGCTGACGCTCGATCTCACGCCACCGGGCAACATTGCTGTTGTGCTCTTCCAGCGTCCGGGCAAAGGCGTGACCACCCGAACCGTCCGCGACAAAGAAGACGTAGTCCGTATCCTCGGGGTTCAGCGCTGCCTCGATGGCAGCCCGGCCCGGATTGGCGATCGGCGTCGGAGGCAGCCCGTCCACCTGATAGGTGTTATAAGGCGTGCGCCGCCGCAGCTCAGAGCCGCGAATGCCGCGATCAAGAACCCCTTTGCCGCCAGTGATGCCGTAGATCACGGTCGGGTCGGTCTCCAGTCGCATTCCCTGGCGCAACCGGTTCACAAAGACACTGGCGACCACGCGACGCTCTTCCGGGATCCCGGTTTCTTTTTCGATAATCGAGGCCATGATCAGCGCCTCTTCGGGCGAAGCATAGGGCAGATCCGGCGCCCGCGCCTCCCACGCCGAGGCCAGGATCGACGATTGCCGCCGCGCCATTTCGGCCAGCAGGGTGGCGCGATCCGCACCCTTTTCGACATCATAGGTGTCGGGCGCGAGGCTGCCCTCGGCAGGAAGCCTGCCGACCTCGCCGCCCAGGAAACCTGCTTGCTTCAGACCCTCGGCCACCTGCCAACTGGTCACGCCCTCCGCGACCGAAATACGCAGCCGCGCGTCCGGCTTTTGCTCGGCGGCGGCAATGACCTCAGGCGCAGGCTCGGTGGCGGGGTTGTATTTCGCCTGTTCGGCAAAAACGCCAGTTTCGGAATCCATGTCTCGCAGGATCACCGAGTTTTCGCGCACACCAATGCGGAACACGACCTCGGTGCCACAGGTGCTGGGGCCGCCTGCGGTAATGACGCGAGAGATTTCGGCCATGCTGGCCTGCGGAGGGACCAGATACGAGCCGAATTTCAGATTGCGCGACTTGCCTTCATAATCAGCGCCGACCCGAAAGACATAGGCATTCGAGATCACGCCCTGTTCGGCCAGCTGCTGACTGATCGCGTTCAGGCTGGCGCCAGGCGCGACACGCACACAAGCAGCCACGGCGCTTGGGCCGGGCCGGTCGTATTCATGCTTGCCCCAGGCGACCGCGGCCGCAACCGCAATCAGCACCACAATCAGCAGTGTCAGGAAGTTCGACGCGATATGGCGCCAGATCATTCCTTGACCCGTCCCATCACCAGGCTGGCGTTGGTGCCGCCAAAGCCAAAGCTGTTCGACAGCACGTAATCCACCTTGCGGCGCACAGCAGCATTGGCGGCCAGATCGACGGGCGTTTCACGCGCCGGATTGTCAAGGTTGATGGTCGGCGGACAGATCTGGTCACGCAAGGCGAGAATACAGAAGATCGCCTCGACCGCGCCTGCCGCGCCCAAAAGATGGCCGGTGCTCGACTTGGTCGAGGACATCACCACATTGCCAGCCGCATCGCCAAGCAGCCGCTCGACCGCGCCAAGCTCGATCACGTCGGCCATGGTCGAGGTGCCATGCGCGTTGATATAATCCAGATCGCCCGGCTTGATACTGGCACGAGCCAAGGCATTGGACATGCTGCGGAAACCGCCTTCGCCATCCTCGCTTGGCGCGGTGATGTGATAGGCGTCGCCCGACAGACCATAGCCCAGAATCTCGGCATAGATATGCGCGCCACGGGCCTTGGCGTGCTCGTATTCCTCAAGCACCAGAACGCCCGCGCCTTCGCCCATGACAAAGCCGTCGCGATCCACGTCCCAGGGCCGCGAAGCCGCCTTCGGATCAGCCTCGCGCTTGGTGGACAGTGCCTTGCAGGCGTTGAAGCCGGCGATGCCGATCTCGCAGATCGGGCTTTCGGTGCCGCCAGCGATCATAACGTCAGCGTCGCCCAGGGCAATCAGCCGCGCCGCATCACCGATAGCATGGGCGCCGGTCGAACAGGCGGTCACTACTGCATGGTTCGGCCCCTTGAAACCAAAGCGGATCGAGACCTGCCCTGAAACAAGGTTGATCAGCGCCCCGGGAATAAAGAAGGGCGACACCCGTTTCGGTCCGCGCTCTTTGATCAGAACCGCAGTTTCGGCGATCGACTGCAACCCGCCGATGCCCGAACCGATCAGCACGCCGGTACGCTCGCGGTCAGTCTCGTTTTCGGGCACCCAGCCGGAATCGCGGACGGCCTGCTCGGCAGCGGCCATGCCATAGACGATAAAATCGTCCACCTTGCGGCGGTCCTTGGCCTCCATCCAGTCATCGGGATTGAATGTGCCGTTCGAACCATCCCCGAACGGAATTTCGCAGGCGTATTTCGTCGCCACATCCTTGGTGTCGAAACGAGTGATCAGGCCGGCACCGGATTCTCCGGCCAGCAGTCTCGACCAGGTCTCTTCGACCCCCGAGGCCAGCGGTGTGACCATCCCCAGTCCGGTGACGACAACTCTGCGCATGCACGGGCTCCTTCGCAACGCTCGATCGGGCAGGTTCTACACGCCCCCCGCTGCCCGTGCAACGCAAAGCGACCCCCGCCGGCAAGCGCCCGCCCCATCATGGCCCGTCCCACCCCGGCAGGATGGCAACACCACCAAAAACAAAGGGAACTGATGGGCAGGGCGCTCGTTGAACTCGACGGGAAAGGGCCTATTCTGCTGCCGGGCCCTTGCGACACATGAAAGGACTACACCGGATGACCACGCAGACACAGGCCAGCGCCCAGGCAGCCCTGGACGAAATCCAGACCGTGACCGCGGTCGTCCTGCCCGAACCACCTGCAGCAGCCCCAACCCTCAGCGAGGCCAACCCTGAGCTTGCCGAGGAAATCCGCAAGCGCATGGCCGAGGTGAATATCCGCGACTCTGGCTCGATCGTGCATTTCGGTGCCCGCGCCCAGAATGAGCTGCAGGAAATCAGCCAGGCGATGCTTGAAGGGGTCAGGAACAAGGACGTTGGCCCCGCCGGCGAATCGCTGCGCGAGATCGTGACCACGATCCGCGGCTTTTCGGTCAGCGAACTCGACGTAAGGCGCAAGCGCAGCTGGTGGGAAAAACTGCTGGGCCGTGCCGCTCCATTCGCGAAATTCGTCGCCAACTACGAAGAGGTTCAGGGCCAGATTGATCGCATCACCGCCGATCTGGACCATCACCAGCACCTGTTGTTGAAAGACATCAAATCGCTGGACCTGCTTTATGATCGCACGCTGAACTTCTACGACGAGCTCGCGCTCTATATCGCAGCGGGCGAGGAAAAACTGGCGCAGATCGACCGTGACGAGATCCCCGCAAAGGAAGCCGCCGTCGAGGCTGCGGCAGAAAACGACAAGGTCATGGCCGCGCAAGAACTGCGCGACCTGCGCTCGGCGCGCGACGATCTTGAGCGTCGGGTCCATGACCTGAAGCTGACGCGACAGGTGACGATGCAGTCTCTGCCTTCGATCCGGCTGGTGCAGGAAAACGACAAATCGCTGATCACCAAGATCAATTCGACACTGGTGAACACCGTGCCCCTGTGGGAAACGCAGCTGGCTCAGGCAGTCACCATCCAGCGCAGCGCCGAGGCCGCCCGCGCGGTCAAAGAGGCAAACGACCTGACCAACGACCTGCTGACCGCAAACGCCAAGAATCTGCGCGAAGCGAATGCCCAGATACGCACTCAGGTCGAGCGGGGCGTCTTTGACATCGAGGCGGTGCGCACCGCTAATGCCGAGCTGATTTCGACCATCGAGGACAGCTTGCGCATCGCTGACGAAGGTCGCGTCCGCCGCGCCGCCGCCGAGGAAGACCTCAGGACGATGGAAGCGGAACTGCGCAAGACCCTCGCCTCGGCCCGAGCCGGCTCCACCTCCCCAGCCTCGACACCATCGTGACCCTGACCACCCGCCCCCGACTTTTGGCACAGCCGTTCGCTCTGCCTTTTGCGCTGGCTCTGCTGGCGCTGCTTTCCGCCTGTGCGCCCGAAACCCAGACCGAGGCGCCGCCGCCCGTAATCAAGGCACCGCCACCCCCGGACCGGCCCGAACCACCCGAGGTCGATCAGGCAGCCCTGCGGCGCGAACGCGCTGAAACCGCACGCGCCGCAACCGCGCGGGCCGAGGCGGCGGCCGCCTCTCCGGCCAGCCGCAGTATGCGCGAATATCTTGCCAATGTTGAGGAAACGCTGATCAGCCGCGGGCGTCTGCGCACCGATGGGGGGACCGAGATCACCCTGACCCCCGAAAAGCTGGCCGAGGATTTCATCGAGGTCGCCCTTCACGACGAATATATACGCGAAGGGGGCAAGCTGATCCCCCGCGCCACCCCAGCACCCCTGCGGCGCTGGCAACAGCCGGTGCTGGTGCGGGTCGAATTCGGGGACTCGGTCGCTCCGGCGCTGCGGGCCCGTGACCGGGCCGACATCGCGGGCCTTGCCGCACGGCTGCAAAGCGTCAGCGGCCATCCGGTCGGGCTGACCGGCGGTACGGGCAATTTCAACGTCCTGATCGTGAACGAGGATGAGCGGCGCCAGATCGCCCCGCGCCTCGCCTCGCTCGTACCGGGCATCCCGGCAAGCGATATAGACGCGCTGCGCGATCTGGCGCCGCAGAATTACTGCACGGTCTTTGCCTATTCCAACGGCAACTCGCCGACCTACACCCAGGCCGTGGCGCTGATCCGGGCCGAGCTGCCTTCGCGGCTGCGCCGTTCGTGCATTCACGAAGAATTGGCACAGGGCATGGGCCTTGCCAATGACAGCCCGCGGGTGCGGCCCTCGATCTTCAACGATGACGAAGAATTCGCCTATCTGACCCCGCATGATGAGCTGTTGCTCAAGATCCTTTACGATCCTCGGCTGCAGCCCGGCATGACCGTGGCCGAGGCGCGTCCGATCATCCTGCAGATCGCCCGCGAACTTCTGGGAACCGAAGCCTAGCCCCGGCAGTCGGGGCTTGACGCGGGACAGGCGCGGGGATCATCCTCGCCACGCGTCCCGGCAAGCGCGAAAGGCAAGCCTCATGAGCATTTTCGACATCCTCGGCGGCGAGTTCATTGATGTCATCGAATGGACCGACGACAGCCGCGACACCATGGTCTGGCGCTATCCGACGGTAGGCAAGGCGATCAAATACGGCGCCAAGCTGACCGTGCGCGAGGGTCAGGCGGCCGTCTTTATCCATGAGGGCCAGCTTGCCGATGTGTTCCAGCCCGGTCTTTATATGCTGGAAACCAACAACCTGCCGATCCTGACCCGGCTGCAACATTGGGACCACGGCTTTCGCAGCCCCTTCAAGTCCGAGATCTATTTCGTCAACACCACCCGTTTCAACGACCTGAAATGGGGCACGCGCAACCCGGTCATCGCCCGCGATCCGGAATTCGGCCCGGTGCGCATCCGCGCCTTTGGCACCTTCTCCATGCGGGTGACCGACCCCGGCCGCTTCATGACCGAGATCGTCGGCACCGATGGCGAATTCACCGCCGATGAGATCAGCTTTCAGCTGCGCAATATCATCGTGCAGGAATTCTCGCGCATGATCGCAGGTTCGGGCATCCCGGTTCTGGACATGGCGGCAAATACCGGCGATCTGGGCCAGATGGTCGCCAAAGCGATCAGCCCCACGATTGCGGCGTATGGACTGACCATTCCAGAATTTTATATTGAAAACATTAGCTTGCCTGACGAAGTTGAGAAAATGCTTGATAAGCGGACCTCGATGGGCATCGTGGGCGATCTGAACCGCTTTGGCCAGTACGCGGCATCCGAGGCAATGCTGAACGCGTCAAACCAGCCCGGGGGCATGGGGGCAGGCATCGGCGCCGGACTGGGCGCGGGCCTTGGTGCCGCCATGGCGCAACGCGGTCCGTGGGGTGCCGTGCCCCAGCCACAGGTCGCGCCGCAGAGCCCGCCGCCGCTGCAACCCGAAACGGTCTGGCATATCGCCATCAATGGCGAAGCCGACGGCCCCTATGGCCGCGCCCACCTGGGCCGGCTGGCACGCGAGGGGCAGTTTGCCCGTGACACCCTGGTCTGGACCCCCGGTCAGGACGGTTGGAAACGGGCCGAGGACGTGGCCGAGCTGGCCCAGCTGTTCACCGTCGCGCCGCCTCCCCCTCCGCCGCCGCTGCCCAAGGCAGAGTGACGGACAGGAATGCCGACCCCGCCTTCGGAATACCGCTACCCGTGCGAGAATTGCGGCGCGAGCCTTGAATTCTCGCCCGGGCAGCAAAGCTTGCTCTGCCCTTTTTGCGGACACCAGCAGGATATCGGCCCCGGCCCCGCGCGTGCTCCGGCCCGCCAGCCGCAGCAGGGCCCCTGGGGCGAAAGCGCCATTCTGCGCGACCCTGCGACTGGCCGGGCGCTGCAATGGGACGGGGGGCACAAATCACCCGGCCTGCGGGAACTGCCGCTTGAGGATGGCCTGTCGCTTGACCGCAACAGCGAGCTGGCCGAAACGGTCCGCACCCTCTCTTGCCCTAATTGTGGCGCAAAGGTCGAAATCACCAGCGACCGCCACGCCTCGGCCTGCCCGTTCTGCGCCACCGCCGTGGTTACGGACACCGGCACAACCCGGCTGATCAAACCACAGGGCGTGCTGCCCTTTGTCATCAGCGAGGCTCAGGCAAAAGCGGCTCTTGAGGATTGGCTGCGCGGCCTGTGGTTCGCCCCGTCGGGCCTGACCGCCTATGCCCGCCGCGGCAAAAAGATGAGCGGGGTCTATTCGCCCTTCTGGACCTTCGACGCCGATACAGCCTCACGTTACAGCGGCGCGCGCGGGGATTGGTATTATGAAACGGTCTATGTCACCCAGATGGTGGACGGCCGCCAGCAGCGGGTCGCCCAACAGGTGCGCAAGACGCGCTGGACAACGGTATCGGGTCAGGTGGCGCGGAATTTCGACGATGTGCTGGTGCTTGCCTCCAGCTCTCTGCCACGCCGGATCACCGATGCGCTGACCCCATGGGATCTGTCGCATCTGGTGCCATATCGGCCCGAATATCTGGCCGGCTTTCTGGCCGAGGGTTATACAATCCCGCTCAGCGCCGGCCATGACATTGCGCGACAGGAAATGGCAGGTGTCATCGCCATGGACGTGCGCCGCGACATCGGCGGCAACGAACAGCGCATCCACGGAATCGAGACCCGCTACACGGATGAAACCTTCAAGCATATCCTGCTGCCGGTCTGGACAGCGGCTTATCGCTATAACGGTAAAAGCTACCGCTTCGTCGTCAACGGTCAGTCGGGCCGGGTGCAGGGCGAACGGCCCTGGTCGGTGTGGAAGATCACTTTCGCGGTGCTTCTGGCACTTGTCCTGCTGCTCGCACTGATCTGGATGAATGAGCGCGGCGGTTTCGTGCGGATTGGTGAGGCGGACTTCACACCGGATATTTTCATCGCCGACAGTTACCGCTATCAGAAGGCCGGAATGGGCGGCCTTGCCGCCCCAAGCGGTTAGGAACGGGAAGGGAGGGGTAACCATGATCCTGTGCGTCGGAGAATCGCTGATCGACATGGTGCCCGAAGGGGCGAACTATCGCCCTCTGCCCGGTGGCGCCGTCTATAACACCGCGATTGCGCTTGGCCGTATGGGCGTACCGACGGGCTATCTGTGGCCGCTATCGCGTGACCGCTTTGGCGAGACGCTGATGCGCCCACTGGCCGAAGCCGGGGTCGACACCGCACTTTGCCCGCGCAGCGACCGGCTGACCACGCTGGCTTTTGTCTCGTTAGAAGGGGGCGAGGCACGCTATTTCTTTTATGACGAGGGCTCGGCCGGGCGCATGTTCTCGCCCGAGGACCTGCCCGAGATCCCGGAAACCGTCTCGGCACTGTTCATCGGCGGGATCAGCCTTGTTCCTGATCCCTGCGGCGCTGCGGTCGAGGAACTGGTCAGGCGTGTCCGCCACCGCATGCCGATCATGCTGGACCCGAATATTCGTCCCTTCTTTATATCGGATTCCAACGCCTATCGCGCGCGGCTTGAGCGGCTGTTTGCCATGGCCGATCTGGTCAAGCTTTCGGGCGACGACATGGATTGGCTGATGCCCGGCAAAAGCTACGAAGAAGCCGCGGCGGCGATCCTTGCCCGCGGCCCTCGCGTCGTGTTCCAGACCGGCGGTTCAGCCGGGGCGCGGGCTTTCTGGGCGGGCGAGACCCAGATCGCCCAAGCGGTGCGGGTCGAGGTTGCCGACACTATCGGCGCAGGCGACACGTTCAACGCGGGCGTCATGGCCGCACTTGATCGCGCAGGGGCACTTAGCCGTGACGCCCTCGACAGGCTTGATGCCCAGACGATCGCCAAGGCGCTGACGCTTGGCACCCGCGCGGCCGCCATCACCGTCTCGCGCCCCGGGGCAAACCCGCCCTGGGCGCATGAGCTTGAAGGGCAACCGGCCTGACGGGACGACTTCACCCGCAAAACGGGCGAAGATTCAGCTTTAACATTTGGAAATAACTGCCTGAGAAAGCCGGTTAAAGAGCCTCGAACGCTGCCTTTTGCCGGTCGGTCCAAAGCAGGCGCAGGCGCACACCGTCCTCGGTCATCTCTTCAGAGGTAACCACACCCTGACCATGCAACCAGGCGCGGCGGCGACCGTCAGAGTGGGACAGAAGCCGCTCTGCCTCGCGGCGTGGTTCGTCCAGCGCCTCGGCCAGTTTGGCCTCGATGGCAGACAGCAGCGCGGGGATACCCTCTCCGGTCAGGGCCGAGATCGCCTGCACATCCTGCTTGCGTGCATCGGTATTCTGCAAAGCCTGCCGGATGTCGGACGACAGCGCGTCAATCTTGTTCCAGACCTCGATCAGCGGCACGTCATCCTCAACACCAAGCGAATCGAGGATTTCGCCGACATCGGCTGCCTGTTCCTCGGTCTCGGAATGACTGATGTCGCGAACATGCAGAATCAGGTCAGCCGCCAACACCTCTTCCAGCGTAGCGCGGAAGGCGGCGACCAGCTCATGTGGCAGGTCCGAAATGAAACCCACCGTATCGGACAGAATCACCCTTCGCTCGCCCGGCAGTGTCAGTTGACGCATGGTCGGGTCGAGCGTGGCAAAAAGCTGGTCCCTGGCCACAACCTCGGCCCCGGTCAGGCGATTGAAAAGCGTGGATTTACCGGCGTTTGTGTACCCAACCAGCGCCACGATTGGATAGGGCACCTTGGCGCGGGCCTTGCGATGCAGCTCGCGCGTTTTGACCACGCGCGACAATTGCCGACGCAGGCGGACCACCTGTTCGTCAATGGCGCGACGGTCAGCCTCGATCTGCGTTTCACCCGGCCCGCCGACAAAACCCAATCCGCCGCGTTGACGTTCAAGGTGGGTCCATGCACGGACAAGCCGGGTGCGCTGATAGGCCAGCGCCGCCAGTTCGACCTGCAAGACCCCCTCGCGCGTACGGGCGCGGTCGGCAAAGATTTCAAGAATCAGCCCGGTGCGGTCAAGAATCTTGACCCCCCATTCCTTTTCCAGGTTGCGCTGCTGAACCGGGGTCACCGGTCCGTCAATCAGCACAAGCTCGGCCCCTTCGCCATCGGCTACGGCCTGCAGATGCGCGCCGATCTCTTCGCGCTTCCCCTTGGAAAACAGCATCCCCGGATCAGGTTTGCGCAGCCGCGCCACCTCGGCCCCCGTCACCTCAATGGCGGGCAGCGCATGGGCAAGGGCGACCGCCTCCTCCAGCGCCAGTTCGGGGGCGCGGCGGGTGCGGGCATTGCCCAGATCAGGATGGATGACATAGGCCCGGGTGGGCCGCTCACGGGTTTCCGATGGCTCGGCCAATCAGTCCTCGCCCTCATAGAGGCTGATCGGCTGCCCCGGCATGATGGTCGAGATGGCGTGCTTGTAAACCAGTTGCGATTGTCCATCGCGGCGCAAAAGTACGCAGAAATTGTCAAACCAGGTGATCACGCCCTGAAGTTTGACCCCATTGATGAGAAAGATCGTGACCGGAACCTTGCCCTTGCGCACATGGTTCAGGAAAGCGTCCTGGAGGTTCTGTTTGTCGCCGGCCATTCGGGGCACCTTGTTCTTATCGCTGGTTTTCAAGACTTAGGGGAGCAGGCGGCGGCTTGCAAGCATGTGATCTGCGTTAACGCCGCCAGTAATCAGGCGAGAAGAGCGCAAGGATGGCCAAAGTCTCGACCCGTCCGACGACCATCGCACCGGCAAGCACCGCTTTGGTAAAACCGGGCAGACCAGCCCAGCCTGCCCATGGCGCGCCTGCCATGCCGGCTGATCCCTGAAATGTCGGCGTCAGCGGAATCGCACCGGCAAGCTGTCCGGTATTGGTCAGCGACGCGATGGAAAGAATCGTCGCGCTGTCAAACTCGATGCGCTGCAACGAAATCAGCATGATCGTGACCGCAATCGAACTGGCAAACAGCATGAAGAAAATGAAAGCGAGATAGGCCCCCTCGCGCCGCAGCCGCCGCGCCATCAGCCCGCCGCCCCCGACAGAACTAGGGTGGATGATGCGGTCAAGCTCGCGCTCGCTGTGACGGGCCAGCGCATAGACCCGCAGCAGCTTGACCCCGCCCGCGGCGGTGGCCACGCCTCCGCCCATCATCGCAAGGCCCGCCAGCATCAACCCCGGAGAGCTGAGACCTGACCAGCTGCGCGCGCCCTCCCACTCGACCGAGTTCCAGCCGGTGGTGGTCAGATAGCTGAGACCATTGAACACCCCGCCCCAGGCCGCCGAAATCGCACTATCGAGCGTATCGACGATTCCCTTCGCGCCGGTCGGCGAGACGCCGACAGCCCCGGCGAAATGGCGCACGAACAGCGCAAGCGACACCAAAAGCACCACACCTGCCGCCATGCGCAATTCGGGGTCGTCGTTCCAGCTTTCACTGGCCTTAAGCTCTCCTCCGCCGGGCCAGAACCGCCGCGACAGCGCCGGAATCAGGAAAAGAAAGATCACGACCTCGCCGGTGATACCGCTGCCCTGTCCAGCAGGACCCGAGACCGGGCTGATGCCGCTGGTCGACAGCGTCCCCATCGCCCGGGTCAGCGCCACCAGCCCCGGCTCACCCAGCATCAGAAGCAGCATCCACATCAGCAGCGTCAGCCCAGCATAGACCGGCAGCACTGCCCGCCCCGCCCGCATCGCCCGCTGCACCGGATCGGAAAGTTCGGTCTGATAGGCTGGATGCGACAACGGCGTAAGAATCAGCGGCTCATTGCCCGAGCGCGGCAGATGTTCGAACCGTTCGCTGCGCCCGTAGGGAGAGGTCATGATCTCAAACCCGCCGACCCGCAGGGGGGCAAGCAGCGCAATCGCCGCGACCAGCATGAACAGCCCACCCAGCCAGCCAACCAATGACCGCCACAGATGCAGCGGCGCCGGCAGCAGGTCGGGCGCGTAAAGCGAAGCGCCCGTCGTGGTAATGCAGGAGACCATCTCCCACCAGGCGTTGAAAAAGCCGGTGTCGGGCAATGACAGGGCAAAGGGCACAGCCAGCATCGCGGGCAGGCCCGCCATCGTCCCCAGCATGACCAAAAGCACGCTGCTGGCGCGTGTCCCCTGGGCACGATCAGCGGTTGCCAGCCCCAGCATGGCGGCCAACAACAGAAACAGCCCCGCCGCGCCAAGGAAGATCGAGCCGATCTTGTGCTGGTCCAGCGCATGGGCGTAAAGTCCGGGCAGGACCATGGCCAGCGCCCCGATACCCCCCAGGATCACGATCAGCGGCAGGCGCAGCAGCAGCGTCATCGCCCCGCCTCAGAAATAATCAATCGAGACCTGCAACAGGCGCTCGACTTCGGGAATGTCAGAGGCAAGGGCAAAGATCACCACGATATCGCCCTCTTCGATGCGCAGATCCCCGGTCGGCTTGATCACGCGTTCACCCTTGCGGACAGCGCCAAGCAGCGCGCCGCCGGGAAAGTCGATATCGCGCAGGGCCCGCCCGGCGATGGGCGAGGTCGAAAGTACCTGAGCTTCAATCACCTCGGCCTCGGCATCGCCGATCGAGTAGATATCGCGCACCCGTCCGTGCCGCACATGGCGCAGAATGGTCGAAACCGTGCTGGCCCGCGGGTTGATAAAGGCGTCGATGTCCAGAGGCTCCATCAGCGGCATCAGCGTCGGGTCGTTGACAAGCGAGATCGCCAGCTTTGCCCCCGCCTGCTTGGCACGCACCGCGGCAAGGATGTTGGTCTTGTCGTCATCCGTGATGGCAAGAACCGCATCGGCGCGTGGTACCGCCGCCTCTTCCAGCAGTTCGGCCGACAGCCCGTCGCCGTTCAGAACGATGGTACGGTTCAGCGCGTCCGCCGCATCCTCGGCCCGGGCGCGGCTGCGCTCGATCAGCTTGACACGGATACGTTCGGGCCGCGCCTCCAGCGCCTGGGCCACGGCAAGGCCCACGTTGCCCGCCCCGATGATGACCACGCTTTCCTGTTTGGCCATCGGCTTGCCAAAGATTTCCAGCGTACGCGGCACATCGACGGCATGGGTAAAGACATATACCTGATCGCCCTCGAACAGCTGATCGCCCGGCTCGGGGGCAAACAGCTTGCCGCCCCGCCGTACCCCGGCCACGATGTCGCTAAGGCTGGTGAACATGTCGTTCAACTGGCGCAGAGGCGTGTTCAGCACCGGACTGTCCGCCTCCAGCAAAATGCCAAGCAGGTGCAGCTGCCCGTCCAGAAAGGTCTCGGCATCAAAGGTCGAAGGGGCGGAAAGGCGCTGGATCGCCGCCCGCGCCACCTCGCGCTCGGGGCTGATCACCACGTCGATCGGCAGGTGATCGGTGCGGTAGAGATCCGAGTAAATCGCGTCGAGATAGGCCGAGCTGCGCAGCCGCGCGATCTTGCGCGGCACCTGAAAGACGGAATGCGCGACCTGACAGGTGACCATGTTCACCTCGTCCGAATGGGTCGCGGCAATGATCAGATCGGCATCGCGCGCACCGGCGCGGTCCAGCACATCGGGATGGCTGGCAAAGCCTGTCACACCCTGCACATCCAGCGCATCGGTGGCGCGCCGGATCAGTTCGGCATTGGTGTCGATGACGGTGACATCGTTCCGCTCGCCCGAAAGGTGGCGGGCGATATGCCAACCGACCTGACCTGCCCCGCAGATGATGATCTTCATACCGGCTCCAATTCAACCCTTGGTAAGGCGCGATCCTAACGCGCCGGAATGGTAACGGATACAGGGAAACGTCCCGCAGAGCCACGGCATCCGACAGACATGGCTAATCGCGCGGCAGCCGGGCCACAAGCCCGCGCCGCAACGCGCCCAGGCGATCACCTCGGGGGTGTTACTTGCCGACCAGCTCTTCTTCGACGCGCACGCCACCGACAACGCCCAGCGACTTGAGCTTGCGATGCAGGGCCGAACGCTCCATGCCCACAAACTGCGCCGTCCGGCTGATATTGCCGCCAAAACGGTTGATCTGGGCCAGCAGATACTCCCGCTCGAACAGCTCGCGTGCTTCGCGCAGGGCAAGGCTGGTGATCTGCGGCCCCAGAGCCAGCACCTCGGCGCCGCTTGCGCTGCCGGTCTGGCCTTCCAGCTCGGACGGCTGGATTGGCCCGGTGCCGTCGCCAAGGATCAGCACCCGCTCGATCACATTGCGCAGCTGGCGAATGTTGCCCGGCCAGTTCATTGCCTGCAAAGCGGCGGCGGTCTCTTCGGGCAGTTCGCGCTGGGGCAGACCCTGACTGGCGTGGAACTGCTCGATGAACGACTCGGCCAGCAGCGGGATATCATCGCGCCGCTCGGCTAGCGATGGAACCGCAACCGGCACGACGTTCAGCCGGTCATAAAGCTCTTGCCGGAACCGGCCGGCAGCGATTTCGGCCGCAAGGTCGCGATTGGTCGACGAGATCACCCGCAGATCCACCCGCACCTTGTCCGTGCCGCCAGCACGCTGAAACTGCTGCTCGGTCAGCACGCGCAGGATCTTGGGTTGGGTGCCAAGGGGCATATCCGCCACCTCGTCGAAATAGATCACCCCGCCATGGGCCTGTTCCAGAAGCCCCGGTTCGATCCCCCGTTCGGGGGTTTCGCGGCCAAAGAGCACTTCTTCCATATGCTCGGGCTCAATGGTGGCGCAGGGCACGGTGATAAAAGGCTCACGCGCCCGCGGGCTTTGGGCGTGAACATAGCGCGCGGCGGTTTCCTTGCCGACGCCCGGCTCACCGGTCAGCATGACCCGGCCGTTCGACTTCGCGACCTTGTCCAACTGTTCGCGCAGCCGCCGGAAGGGGGCAGAGTTGCCCAGCATCTCGGCGCCCCGTGCCTCACCCCGCCGCAGTGTCGCATTCTCGCGGCGCAGGCGCGCCGTCTCCATCGCGCGGCGGATCACCACCAGAAGCTGGTCGATGTTGAAGGGCTTTTCGATAAAGTCATAGGCGCCCTGTTTGATCGCCGCGACCGCGATCTCGATATTGCCATGGCCCGAGATGATGACGACCGGCACGTCAGGGTTGTTGCGCTTGACCTGCTTGAGAATGTCGATCCCGTCCATCTTGCTGTCCTTCAGCCAGATGTCGAGGATCATCAGCGCCGGTTCAGCCGTGTTCAGTTCGGCCACCGCCTGATCAGAATTGGCGGCGAGACGGGTCGAAAAGCCCTCGTCGCGCAGGATATCGGAAATCAGTTCACGGATGTCCCGTTCGTCATCGACAATCAGAATATCGCTCATTTCATTGCTTCCTGCTCGTGTTTCTGGCGGCGCGCGGACAGGCGCACTGGCTGGCGTTCGCGCGGCAATCGTATTTCGGCCATGGCTCCCCGCCCTTCGGGCGCGTCGGTCAGCACAAGGCGGCCGCCGTGCTCTTCGACAATCTTTTTAACGATGGGCAGGCCAAGGCCTGTGCCGCCAGGTTTCATGGTGACATAAGGTTCAAAAAGCCGGGTCCGATCCTCGGGCAGGCCGGGGCCGTTATCGATGATGCGGATGGTTACGGCATCGGGGGCAGCGGTCATAGTGACCTGAACCTGCGGCTCCCATCCTTCGGGCGGAGAGGCGCGCAATTCGTCCAGCGCCTCGCCCGCATTCTTTAACAGGTTGGTAAAGACCTGCCGCATCATCCCGGCATCGGCATCGACAATCACCGGCTCATCAGGAATATCCGAGATCAGCGCGCCTTGCAGCGCATCGCGCTGCATCAGCTCGGTGTCGCGCAACAGCTTGGTGATATCGGTTTCCTTACGGTCGGGTTCCGGCATGCGGGCAAAGCGGCTGAACTCGTCCACGATCCGGCGCAGGTCGTTGGTCTGGCGGATGATGACTTCGGTATATTGCTCCAGCGCCTCGCGCTCATCCCCGGCAATCGGGCCGAACTTGCGCTTCAGCCGCTCGGCCGAAAGCTGAATCGGCGTCAGCGGGTTCTTGATTTCATGCGCAACACGACGGGCAACATCGCCCCAGGCTGCCATGCGCTGCGCCGAGACAAGATCGGTCACATCATCCAGCGCGACCACGTAACCTTCCAGTCCGCCCGCTGCACCGCGGCGGATCGCCATGCGCACCAGCAGGCTTTCCACCCGCCCCTCACGGGACAGGCGAATCTCGTCCTGCACCGATTCATTGACCGAATGCTCCAGCCGATCAAACAGCGGCGAAAATTCAGGCACCGCTTCGGACAACAGCCGGTCATGCGCTGTTACCGGATCCAGCCCCAGCAACCTCGTGGCCGAGCGGTTAAGAAAGTCGATCTCACCCGCAGCATCCAGCCCGATCACCCCGGCGGTAACCGAAGACAGCACGGAATCAAACAGCCGGCGCTGATCGTCCACCGCGCGATAGCTTTCGACCAGCTCTTCATGCTGCAACTTAAGCTGGCGCGTCATGTGGTTGAAACTTTCGCCAAGGGTCTGGATCTCGTCCCCGGTGTCGGGGGTGGGGATCTGCAGGTCCAGATTGCCCTTACCCACCTGTTCTGAAGCCTCGGCCAGCCGGCCGATGGGGCGCGACAGGCGATCTGCAAACCACAGGCCCAGCCACATAGCTGCCGCCACCAGCAGCAGCGCAAAGCCCAGATAAAGCAGCGAAAATTCAAGCAGGACCCGACCCCGCTCCTGCTCAAGCCGCTGGTAATCGCCGACGGTCTGGCGCGTATCGTCCAGCAGCCCCAGCAGGCTGCCATCAACATCGCGGGTGACATAAAGATAGCGGTCCGGCAGCGGGGTCAGCGGCACAAGGGCACGGAATTCGTTGTTTTGCCAATCCTCGATCAGCACCAGCCCCCGGGTCGCCGCCTCGTCGAACTGGGCAGGGCTCGGCTGTTCGTACCAGAACTGATAGCTGCGGTCGCCGCGCGCACGGATCGTGCCGCGGCCATCGACGATATAAGCCTCGCGCAGGCCACGCTGGATCTGGCTTTGGTAATCGGTCAGCAACAGGCGCAGGTCGCCTTCCTCAAGCATCGGGTTCTGCCGCGCCGCCTGCGTCAGTGCACCGGCAAGCAGCCGCGCGTCATTGGTCAGGTCGCGGCGATGCTCTTCCTGATAGGCCTCGGCGGCGGCAAGCGAGCTTGAGACCACCTGCTGAACGCGATTCGAAAACCAGCCCTCAAGGCCGATGTTCACCGTCAGGCCGGCGAAAAGCGCGACCAGAACGGTCGGCACCAGCGCGATGGTGGCAAAAACGCCGACCAGCCGCATGTGCAGGCGCGACCCGGCGGCCGATTTGCGCCGCGCCGCCACGATCTGCACCATACGCGCCACAACAAGGCCGATGAGCACGATCAGGTAAAGAAGGTCGGCAAGCAGCACCAGCCGCAACGCCGCCCCGCCCGAGCTGGCATTGTCAAAGGGGCCCATCACCGCAAAGGTCAGACCAGCCAGCACCGGCCCCAGCAGGACAAGCCCAAGCGTCGCCGCATTGCGATACCAGCGCAGACGTCGCAAACGCGCGACTCGTTCCCATGTACCCCTGGACAGCGTTCCCGCCACCTTGCCTGCCCTCACGGTTCCGCCGCCGTGCCGCGGCTGTTCTGTGGCCGTTCAGCGACTCTCGCAAGGCCATCTGTGGCTGTTTTACATCAGTTTGCGCCGCCGTGTCACCTCAATATTCAGGTCGGTCAATTTCTTGCGCAGAGTATTGCGATTGATGCCCAAAAGATCGGCACAGCGCAGCTGATTTCCGCCAGTCGCATCTAAGGCAATCTCAAGCAAAGGCTTTTCGATCTCGCGCAGGATCCGGTCATAAAGGCCGGGCGGCGGCAGTTGATCGCCATGCAGATCAAAGTAGCGCTGCAAGTGCATTTCGACCGATTGGGCCAGCCGCATGTTCGCAGGCTCACCCAGCGGAACGGCAGCGGCGGCCGGGGCCGCGACCGGGGCGGGTGCTCCGTTACGGACAGCGGGTGCACCTGCCGGGGCGGGGGGGACGATTGGGCTGGATTCCGCCAATGCGGTATGGGCCTCAGCCTCGGATATCTCGGATCCGGCGGCAGTCAGCGCCAGCCGACGGGTCAGGTTTTCCAGCTCGCGCACGTTGCCGGGAAAGGGATAGGCGCGGATCAGTGCCGTCGCCCCTTCGGACAGGGTGCGATGTGGCAGACCCTGCGCCGCGGCGCGGGCAAGCAGGTGGCGCGCAAGTGGCGGGATGTCATCCACACGGGCTCGCAGCGGCGGCACGGTGATCGTGACCCCGGCAAGGCGGTAATACAGATCCGCCCGCAACCGCGCGGCTGCCACGTCCGCCTGCGGATCAGCGCCGGTGGTCGATACAAGGCGCGGCATGAGGTTGCGGCGCGGTCCGACCTCCCATGCCTCGATCATGCCGATCAGCCGGGCCTGAGCGGCGGTGTCGAACCCGGCCGGATCCTCGATCAACAGCGTACCGCCCTGGGCGCGGTCGGCGGCATTATGGATCGCCTCTTCGGACAGATCGGCCGAGGTCAGCACGACAAACCCCGCCTCGCGCCGGTCCGAAAGGTCATGGAATGAGCGCGCGACCACGGTCTTGCCCACCCCGGCCTCGCCCGCGATCATCACCGGCAGATCGGCGTTCAGAACCCGGGCTACCATGCGGAACAGGTTCTGCATGGCCGGAGCATGACCAATCAGCGGCAGGGCCGGATCGGCAACCGCCTCGGGCACAGGCGCGGCCGAGGGCGCTGGATCGGTTTTGCGCACCCGCCGCGACAGCGCCTGATTGGCCCGCGTCATCAGCTCGGGCAGGTCAAAGGGCTTTGGCAGGTAGTCAAAGGCGGCCGCCTCGGTCGCACGAATGGCGGTGACGATGGTATTCTGGGCCGAGATCACGATCACCGGCAGGTCAGGCCGTGCCTTGTGGATCGCCGGGATCATGTCGATGCCATTGCCATCGGGCATCATCACATCGGTAATGACCAGATCTCCGCGGCCCTCCTCGACCCAGCGCAAAAGTTGCGACAGTGAGCCGGTGGCGTGGACCCGGCAGCCAGCACGGGTCAGGGCCTGGGTCAGGACCGTGCGGATGGTGCGGTCGTCGTCAGCGATCAGAACGGTGCCGTCCATGAAGAAACCTCAGGCTTTGGGCAATGAAATGCGGAAAACGGTGCGACCAGGCCGGGATTCCAGCGCAATCCACGCGCCATGGTCAGTAATGATCTTGGAAACAAGCGCGAGACCCAGCCCGGTGCCGTTCTCGCGCCCCGAAACAAAGGGCTCGAACACCGCGCCGATCAGCGACTCGGGGATGCCGGGACCGTCATCCTCGATCTCGATCTGCAGAGGCAGGCTGCGGCCCTGCGGCTCGGCCTCGGTCGGGGCGAGGCGCAGGGTGCCGTCGTAAAAGCTGCGCAGGCGGATGGTGGTGCCCTGCCCCGCCCTGCCAATCGCCTCGGCGGCATTCTTGACGAGGTTCAGGCAGACTTGCACCAGTTGATCGGAATCGACCAGCGCCGGCGGCAATGAGGGGTCGTAATCGGGTACGATCCGCAGCCCTCTGCCAAAGCCGACAGCAGCCGAGCGGCGCACACGTTCAAGCACGTCATGGATATTCACCGCCGCCAGGCGGGGGGCCGAGGTGTCGCCAAACCGCTCGACCTGATCCAGCAGTTCGACGATGCGGCGCGATTCCGCGACGATCAGATCGGCAAGGTCGCGATCCTCGGCCTCAAGGTTCATGCCGATGAGCTGCGCCGCGCCGCGAATACCTGCCAGCGGGTTCTTGATCTCATGGGCCAGCATCTCGGCCATGCCGATGGCCGAGCGGGCGGCAGACCGCGCCGCCTGCCCCTGCCCCAGCCGGCCACCCCCGTCGCTGGGGGCAAGCAGGATGACGGTTCCCCCTTCGGGGCTGGGGGCCTGCCCGGCGTGAACGGTGGCGACACGATCGGAATGCCCGCCCGAGCGGTCGCCGATCTCAAAGCGCACACCGGCGTGGTTCAGCGCCTCATGCCCTTCGCGCATTCGCTCAAGGATCGAGCCAAGCGAGGGCACGATGCGCAATCGTTTGAGCATCTCGGGCCCTTCCAGCGCATGGCCCAGGGATGAGCGGCACGAGATGTTCAGAAAGGCCTCGGCCAGGTCGTTCATCGCCGCGATCCGGCCCTGCGCATCCAGAATGATCGCTGGCAGGGGAAGCGCCGACCAGTTCGGCCCTACCTCTGCCGGAATGAAGCCGCCTGCGGTTTCCACCTCAAGGTCGGGCAGCATTTCGGACCGAACGCGGCTGGTCATGAGGGCACCTCGGTCGCCTGAGCGTTGGCATGGACCGCATCAACCAGCGCCACATCGGCATCGCCGAACCCGGCGCGGATTGCGGACATCGCCGCCTCGGGGGTCGGGGCGCGCAAAAGCTCGGCGCGGTTCGGGGCACCGTTCGCCTCGGCATACCAGCCCAGATGTTTGCGCGCGACGCGCAAGCCCAGCTCACGACCATAAAGCGACAGGATGTCATCGTAATGCTCGGCCACCGCCCCGGCCAGGGCAGCGCCTTTGGGAATGACCGGGGCGGGCGTACCCCACAGTTCATGCGCGATCTGCGCCAGCCGCCAGGGCGCCCCTTGTGCGCCACGACCGACCATGACCGCATTGGCCCCCGATTGGCGCAACGCCGCGCGGGCACTGGCCGCATCGACCACATCGCCATTGGCGACCAACGGCGGGCGATCAGGCAGGTTCGCCACGGCCCGGATCGCCGCCCAGTCGGCACTGCCGGTATAGAACTGCGCCCGGGTGCGGCCATGGACTGTCAGCATCCGGACCCCGGCCCCGCTGGCGCGGCGCGCCAGTTCCGGCGCGTTCAAACAGTCGCCATCCCAGCCCAGCCGCATCTTTAGCGTCACCGGCAGATCGGGCACGGCCGAGATCACCGCCTCGATCAGTCCCAGTGCATGATCAAGGTCGCGCATCAGCGCAGCACCCGACAGCCCGCCCGTGACGTTTTTCGCCGGGCAGCCCATGTTGATATCAATAATGCGTGCGCCCATGCCCGCGACTATGCGCGCCGTTTCGGCCATAGCGCCCGCCTCACGCCCGGCAATCTGGACACTGACGGGCAACGCCCCCTCGGTCAGGGCCCTGGCGCGTACCGCCGCGCGGGTCGAGGGGCGCGGGGTCACCATCTCGGTCGAGGCGACCATTTCGCTGACCATCAGCCCCGCACCGCCATGACGCGCCACCGCGCGACGAAAGGGCAGATCGGTGATGCCGGCCATCGGCGCAAGAAAGACCGGAGGGCCAAGCCGCACAGAGCCAAGGGTGATGGGTTCGGGCAATGTCATGGGAAAACTCGTATGTCACACTGCGGGAATGCGAAAGAATGCGGCGTCTGCCTGATTGGCAGGCGATGCCGCGATTGGGAATTTTGCCTGTTTTTGGTGCTTGATGCCTAAATACAGGGCAGAGCCGGTTTCGTCAAATGTCGCGGAGCTTCAGGCCCGCTGTCGCAACGGCTCTGGCTTCCTGGGGGCAAGGGCGGCTAGGCTTGCCCTGCCAGCCAGGGAGTGCGCGATGTTTCTTTCCGTCTTCGACATATTCAAGATCGGAGTCGGCCCTTCCTCCTCTCACACCATGGGACCCATGGTGGCGGGGGGCCGTTTTCTTGACGCTCTGCGCCAGCAGCCCTTTCGCGCCCATGGGCTGCGCGCCAGTCTGCATGGCAGCCTGGCGTTCACCGGGAAAGGCCATGCCACCGACCGCGCCACCATCCTTGGCCTTGCCGGTTTCCTGCCCGAAACCATGGATGCCGAGGCAGCCGAGGACACGCTGGCCCGCAACCGCGAAACAAGGGTGCTGTCGCCTGCGGGATTGGGCGATCTGATCTTTGACCCGGTGCACGACCTGATCTTTGACTATGACCGTCCGCTGCCCGGCCACGCCAATGGCATGATCCTGATGGCAACCGACGCGCAGGGCGACGTGATCTTTCAAGAGATCTATTATTCGATCGGCGGCGGTTTCGTGATGACCGAGGCCGAACTTGCCGCGCGTGGCGACGATACCCGGACCGATGCCGCCCCCAAGGTGCCCTATCCCTTTGCCTCGGCCGCCGAGATGCTGGAGATGGCGCAAAAATCGGGCAAATCCATCGCCCGGATGAAGCACGAGAATGAGCGCGTCTATCGCACGGATGCTGAAATTTCGGCCGGACTTAACCGAATCTGGCAAGTGATGCGGGACTGTATGGACCGCGGCCTTGCAACCCGCGGCATCCTGCCCGGAGGGTTGTCGATCCGCCGCCGCGCCGCCGCCATCCATGAGGCGCTGAAGGCCGAGGCGGGCATGAACCTGACCGCGCCCCATGTCATCAATGACTGGATGTCGATGTATGCCATGGCCGTGAACGAAGAAAACGCGGCCGGCGGTCAGGTTGTCACCGCGCCGACCAATGGCGCGGCGGGCGTGGTACCGGCGGTAATCCGCTACTGGCTCGACCATGTCCCGGGAGCCTCGGAGCGGCAGCTGGACGATTTTCTGCTGACCGCCGCAGCGATTGGCGGGCTTATCAAACATAATGCATCGATCTCGGGGGCGGAATGCGGCTGTCAGGCCGAGGTCGGCTCGGCCAGCGCCATGGCGGCGGCAGGGATCTGTGCGGTCATGGGCGGCACCCCCGAGCAGGTCGAGAACGCTGCCGAAATCGCGCTTGAGCACCACCTGGGCATGACCTGCGACCCGGTCAAAGGTCTGGTGCAGGTGCCGTGTATCGAGCGTAACGGGCTTGGCGCGATCAAAGCCGTTTCGGCGGCCAGTCTGGCCCTGCGCGGCGATGGCCAGCATTTCGTTCCGCTGGACGCCGCCATCGAGACCATGCGCCAGACCGGTCGCGACATGAGCGACAAGTATAAGGAAACTTCGCTCGGCGGGCTTGCGGTCAACGTCCCGAACTGCTGACTGCGTGCAAATTATCGCGCACCGGCGGTCCTGACCCCTTGCGGGCCCTGTCTGTGCTTGCTCAAGCCCTGCCCTTCCTGTAGCCAATCGGCATAAGCAATACCCATGGGAACCGGGACAGAGCAGATGAAATTCCGTTCGGCATGCGCCGTGCTTGCGATGACAGTGGCCCTTGCCGCCTGCGGCGAGTTGCCCTTCCAGAAATCGGCCGAGCCCGAGGCGGCCCCCGGCCATTCCGGCCCGCCCGCCGTCTCGCCGCTGGAACAGCCGATCGAGACCGGGGGCGAGGCGAAACCTATCGCTACTGCCGAGGCACGCACCCTCAACACCGCGATCTTCCGCGCCGCTGGCGCAGGCTGGGCGGTGACCGCCAACGACAAGACCGCCGTCTATGAACGGTCGGGCGCGAAATCCGTCGGCGTTACCGTGCGCCGCATGGTCTATGGCCGCGGGGTCGAATTCATCGGAACGATGAACGGTTCGGTCTTTGCGCTGAATATTCAGGCGGCCGAATGTGAGGTCGGCGATCAGAAATCGCCCTTTACTGCGCGGTTGCGCGTCGGCAGCCAGCGCCTGACCGGCTGTGCGGCCCCGACCGACACCATGCCCAAGGCTCAGGTTCGCGCATCGTCCGCCGCGCCAAAGCCGAAAGCTCAGCCTAAACCTGCCGCTCCGGCGACGAAACCGGCCGCCCCCGCCAGCGACACGACGGCACCCGCCGCGGAAAACGCGACCGGGACCAGCAAGCCGGAAACCTCGACCGACAACAGCCCGGCGACGACCCCGGCAACCACGACGCCCGCAACCACGACCCCGGCAACGACTGCGCCTGAGACCACGGCCCCCGCCACCGGCTCGACCAGCACCGCACCGGCCAGCACCACTCCGGAAAGCGCGGCGCCCACGACCGCACCGGCGGCACCGGCCAGCGAACCCGCCCCGGCGGCAAGCGGCAGCCCGGCACCGGCCAGCGGTGTGCCTGCGCCCGAACTGGTCCTGCCGCCCGCCACCAGCGAGTAAGTCACAAAAACCCAGACGCCGCGCGGAAGGGTTCGCGCGGTGTCGGCCCACCCGCCGCCCTTGCTGCGGGCCAAGACCTGAAAGGACCCGCCGATGCGCGCCCATTCGCTTCTTACCCGCCGCCTGCTGGCCTCGACCGTGCCGGTGGCGCTTTTGCTGGGTCTCGGTGCCCAGCCAGCCCATACCGATCCGCTGATCGGCAATGTGCTGAACAGTTACGGCTTGCCGGGCGGGGTCGATACCCCGACCGCCGAGATGCTGCCCGATGGCACGTTGGGCGGGACGGTTTCATATACCGACCGGGCGCGCCGTCATAACGTGGTATTCCAATTGCATCCCCGGCTGACCACCGCCCTGCGCTATTCGCGGGTCGAGGGGATTAATGACCACAACAATCTTGGCCATATCTGGGACCGCTCATTCGACCTGCGCTTCCAGTTCATAGACGAACAGGGCTGGCGCCCCGCAGTCTCGGTCGGGCTGCAGGATTTTCTGGGCACCGGGGTCTATTCGGGCGAATATATCGTCGCGACCAAGACCATCACCCCCAACATTCGCGCCAGCATCGGTATCGGCTGGGGCACGCTGGCAGGCAAGCCCCGGACCATCGACACCGAGGACAACGGCGGCAAACCGAATGTCGACGAGTGGTTCTCGGGCAGCGCCAAACCCTTTGGCTCCATCACCTGGCAAGTCAATGACAAGCTGAGCCTGGTCGCCGAATACTCACATGACCGCTATCTGGCCCGCTATCTGCGCCCCAATGGCACCATTGATGATGTGCGCCAGGGTGACGACGAACCCGACAGCAAATTCAATTTCGGAGCTTATTATACCTTCAACCCCAGCTATCAGGTCGGGCTTTACACACTGGGGGGCGATACTTTCGGGGCTCAGTTCAGCTTTGCGCTGAACCCGCGTAATGCGCCCTTCCCCTCGGGGCTGGAAAAAGGCCCGGCGCCGGTGCGGCCGCGCCCCGCGCCTTCGGCCGATCCCGATGGCTGGTCCGGCGCCTGGTCGGCCGATCCGACCGCGCAACCCGCGATCCAGACCGCACTGGGCAAGGCGCTGAAGGATGAAGGGCAGATCCTTGAATCCATGGCGCTGTCCTCGAACCGCGCCGAAGTGCGCATCCGCAACACCCGCTATATCCAGCAGGCCGAGGCTGTTGGCCGCACAGCGCGGCTGATGACCCGCGCGCTGCCGCCTTCGGTCGAGACGCTGGTCATCACTTCGAATTCCGAAGGTATGGCGACCTCGTCCGTGGTGCTGCGCCGCTCGGATGTCGAGCGGCTTGAGAATACTGAGGCGAGCCGCATCGCCGAGGCGGCACAGCTGGTCGATGCCGAACCGCGCCCCGACGGTCTGGTGACCACGCCGGATCTGTTCCCGCGCTTCCGCTGGAAGCTGGCACCTTATCTTGAGCTGGGGGTTTTCGACCCGCAGGATCCGCTGCGCTATGAACTTGGAGCCGAACTGAAGGCCAGCTACGAGATCATGCCGGGCCTGATCCTGTCGGGTACGGTGCGCCAGCGCGCGCTTGGCACCATGAAGCAGCGCGGCCCGGGTATCCCCGGCAAGCGCGGCGAACATTACACGCCCGAAGAATATGTCTCGAACCCGGATTACGAGTATTTCAACGGTGTCCCGCGCGTGCGTTCGGATACCCGGATGTACACAGGCAGCGACAGCCCGACGATCCCCGAGCTGACACTGGCCTGGTATGCTCAGCCGACCCGCGCCGTCTATACCCGCGTGACCGTCGGCCTGCTTGAGCGTGCCTATGGCGGCGTCTCGGGCGAGGTGCTGTGGAAACCGGCGAATTCGCCGCTGGCCTTTGGTGCAGAGGTCAACCGGGTGAGAAAGCGTGATTTCGAGGATGTCTTTGGCTTCCGCGATTATGAGGTCACCACGGGTCATGTCTCGGCCTATTACGAATTCGCAGAAGGGTTCACCGCGCAACTGGATGTCGGCAAGTATCTGGCAGGCGACAAGGGCGCGACCTTTACCCTGACGCGCGAATTCGCCAATGGCTGGCGCGTCGGTGCCTATGCCACCAAGACCGACCTCAGCGATGAGGAATTCGGCGAGGGCTCGTTCGACAAGGGGATCACGATCTCGATCCCGGTGTCCTGGGCAACGGGCACGCCGTCGCGTGATCGCGCCGGAACCACGCTGCGTTCGCTGTCGCGCGATGGCGGGGCCAAGGTTCACGTGAACGGGCGCCTTTACGACAAGGTCCGCGACGCGCAATCGGTCAAACTCTATCAAGGCTGGGGGAGCTTCTGGCGATGATCACGAGCCGCATCCACCACGCAGCGCTGTCCGCGCTGCTGATCGCGGGCCTCGCCGCCTGTGGCAACGACGACACCGGCAATGCCACCAACCCGCTGCTGATCGCCGCCAAGGCGGCCGGAGGCACGGTTGCCCAGATGCGCAACGAGAAGGCCGAACCGGCCGCCCCGAAGCGTACGCCCGAGCAGATGGCCGCCGAGGCGCTGCGCGTCAACCCGGCACCGCTTGTCATGGTTGGCTTTGAGTCGCTTGGCCGCACTCAGGTCATGGCCATGACCGGGCAGAACGGCGCAATGCGGACCTTTATGGCCCCGTCAGAAGAGGCGCTGATTCTGCGCGACGGTATGGTCGTCGGCACCCGCGGTCTTGGCAACGACCTTTCAGTCGCTGAGCCGAGGACCGAGGCGCTGATCCGCGCCGGGCGCCCGGGCTCGGCCAAACGCGTCATGCGCTATTACAGCGGCGACGGGCTGGAACGGCCGCTGAGCTTTGACTGTGCCGTCGGGCCGGGTCCAAAAGCGGGTGTTGTCGTCGAAAGCTGCGAAGGCCACGGTACGAGCTTCCAGAACAACTATATGGCACAGGGCGGGCATCTGCCGGTCTCGCGTCAGTGGCTGGGGCCGAAGCTGGGCTATGTGACCATCCAGACGCTGCGGCCCTGAAGCAAACCACGACAGCATGGAAAACAGCAAGCCGGTCCTCACGCGAGGGCCGGCTTTCTTCTTAGCTGATGAGCTGCGCAGAAAGCCCATGATGAAACGCGGCCAAGGGCCTGTTTGCGCAAAAGAAAAGGGGCCGACCCGAAGGTCAGCCCCTGATCCTGACGGAACCGTAAGGTTCCGCTGTAAGATCAGCTGTCGTCGTCGTCCGAAGCGACGGCGGCGATGACGCCCAGCAGCAGCAGAGCCGGGACGACAAGGCCGGCGTTGCTCGAAGCGGGCTTCTCGTCAACGACGACCGGCTCGACGTCGACGACCGGGGCGACGTAGCCACCAGCGAGAGCGGTCGAGGCCGACAGGCCCAGGGCCAGGGCGAAAGTAGCGAATTTGGTCATGATCATGCTCCGTTCAGTACTTTGACGGCTGCCGTTTCCGGCAACATCGGTGCGACAGTCGCATAAACCCAAGGACTTGGAAAGCGGTCTTGAATGAGAAGCCCCGCTCGACCTGGGCAACTGTTGCATAATAGCCAAACCCGGAAACAGTGGGCAGGATACCGCCAGCCGACCGGCCGAAATTTGCCGGCCCCAGACGGCTGCACGAAACCGGTTATTTCCGCCAAATGCCTAAAGTTACGACATAAATAAGTGCGGAAATGGCCACGATTGATGGCCCTGCGGGCGTATCGAGCCTGAGACTGGCCCAAAGTCCGCCAAGGACTGCGATCGCGCCGATCAATGTTGCGGAACCGGCCATGCGTTCGGGCGTTGCCGAGAATCCCCGGGCTGCCGCAGCCGGCACAATAAGCATGGCCGAGATCAGCAGCGCGCCAACGATGCGAATCGCGATCGCCACCACCACGGCCAGTGCCAGCGACAGGATCAGCCGTTCACGCGCGGGATCGATTCCTGCTGCCATCGCCAGTTCCTCGTTGACCGAGGCAGTGACCAGCCGCTGCCAGCGCCAGATCAGCAGGCCAAGGACCAGCGCCGACCCGCCCCAGATCCAGACAATGTCGGTCCGGCTGACCGCAAGGATATCGCCAAACAGGAATGCGTCGAGCCCGACCCGCAATGAGGGCACAAAGCTTGCCCCAACCAGACCCAGCGCCAGTGCGCTATGGGCCAGCACCCCCAGAACCGTATCCATGGACTGGCCGCGCCCGGTCAGATGAGCCACCACCAACGCCATGGCGACGGCGACGGCAAGCGTCCCAAGATAGATCGGCGCCGACAGGGCAAAGCTTAGCGCCACGCCTAAAATCGCCGCATGGGCGGTCGAATCGCCGAAATAGGCCATGCGTCTCCAGATCACGAATGAGCCCAGAGGGCCGGTCGCCAGCACCAGACCAAGCCCAGCCAGTGCGGCGCGGGTCAGAAAATCGTCAAGCATGGGACCTCAATGCGGATGGGTGCAGCCCGGGCCATGGTGGTGGCCCCCGGCGATATGATCGTGGTCGTGGTCGTGTTGATGGCGGTAAAGGGCCAGCGTCCCTTGCGATTCGGCACCAAACAGCGCGCGATAGGCCGGGGCGGCGCTGACCGCCTGAGGCGTCCCCTCGCAGCAGACATGGCCATTGAGGCACACCACCCGGTCCGAGGCGCGCATGACCACCAAAAGGTCGTGACTGACCATCAGAACGGCTGCACCAGTCTCGGCCCGGACCTCTTCGATCAGCTTGTAAAAGGCAACGATCCCCGGCTGGTCCAGGCCCTGAGTAGGCTCATCAAGGACAAGCAGCTGCGGGTCGTTCAGCAATGCTCGGGCCAGCAGGACGCGCTGGAACTGCCCACCCGACAAGGCGGTAATCTGGCGCTGCTCAAGCCCCGGCACCCCGGTCCGCGCCAGGGCTGCCGCGGCCAGATCGTCACGGACCCGGTGCGGCAACGACAGAAAGCGGCGCACGGTCATGGGCATCGCGCGTTCGATATGCACGCGCTGGGGAACATAGCCTATCCGCAGTCCCGGCGCGCGCTCGACCCGGCCCGAATCCAGCGCCACATGACCCAGAAGCGCGCGTATCAGCGTCGATTTGCCCGAACCGTTTGGCCCGACCACGGTAACGATCTCGGCCGGGCGGATCAGAAAATCGACATGGCTCAGCACCGGGGACCCCAACCCGCCATGGCTGACCGTCAGATCGGTGGCCTCAATAAGCGAGGTCACGCGCCAGCCTCACGGCAACGGTCGCAAAGACCCAAAAGCTCAACCGTCGACCGCTCAATAAGAAAGCCCGAGCTGCCGGCGAGATGCTGAAGGGCAGTGCGCAGCTTTGTCGAATCGGCCTCGGCCACCTGCTCACACCCGCGGCAGATCAGGAAAGCGGGTGAGTGGTTACGCTCGTCCGAGAGGCAAGCGGCGTAGGCGTTCAGCCGCTGGACGCGATGGGCAAGGCCCTGCTCGACCAGAAAATCCAGCGCCCGGTATGCGACAGGGGGCTGTTTGCCAAAGCCTTCGGCCGACAAACGTTCAAGCACCTCATAGGCCCCCATCGCGCGATGCGATTCGAGCAAGATTTCAAGCGCGCGACGGCGCACCGGGGTCAGGCGCACGCCCTCGGCCCGGGCCTGCTCTTCGGCACGCGCCAGCACCGCCGAGGCGCAACGGGCATGATCGTGGTCGTGGAATGGATCTTCCGGCTCGGCCGGGGCAGCAGGATCAGACATGATGTTACATTGTTACATTTTTACTTGACGAGTTACAATATAACATAAATAGATTGGGAGTTTCTGCAAGTGAGTTCGCCATGACCCGACCCTCCCTTTCGTTTTTCAGCCTTGCGTTTGGGGCTTTCGCCCTGCCCGTCCATGCCGAGGTGCCGCGCGTCGTGACCGATGTTCCGGTCGTGGGTGCATTGGTCCAGCAGGTGATGGGCGATCTGGGCCGGCCGGACATCCTGCTGGAAGCCGGCGGTGATCCGCATAGCTATTCGCTGCGCCCCAGTCAGGCGCGCAGTCTGCAAAACGCCGATCTGCTGATCTGGGTCGGCCCTGAACTGACCCCATGGCTCGCCCGCCCCGCCGAAAACCTGGCCGCCGGCAGCCACAGCATGACGCTGCTGGACCTGCCCGCCACCAGGCGCCACGAATACGCCGACGCACATGAGCATGAGCATGAGCATGAGCATGATGACCACGGACACGACCACGTCCACAGCGGCACTGACCCTCATGCCTGGCTTGACCCGGCCAACGGCCAAGCATGGCTAGAGGCCATTGCCGAGGCGCTGGCAGCACGCGACCCTGACCATGCCGCAGTTTATACCGACAACGCAGCCAAGGCCGCCGCCGAGATATCGGCGCTGGATGCTGAGCTGGGTGCCCTGCTTGCCCCCGCCAAGGGCAAGCGATTCGTGGTCTTTCACGACGCATACGGTTATTTCACCGCCCATTACGGGCTTGAGCCGGCAATTGCGGTCAGCCTTGGCGATGCCTCGACCCCGTCAGCAGGCAGGCTTGAGGCGATCCGCAACGAGATCTCATCCCAAGGCGCGGTCTGTGCTTTTCCAGAGGCGAATCACGACCCCCGCCTGATTGCCGCCGCGACCGAGGGAACCGAGGTCCGGCAGGGCGAAGCGCTGGACCCCGAAGGCAGCGGCGCGCCAGCTGATCCCAACCTGTATCCGGCCGTTCTGCGCGGGCTGGGCAAGGCGCTGGCGGACTGTCTGAACCAAGGCTAGAATCAGCCGAATCCATAACCATCACAAAAGCCGGGCACCCAACCAGTGCCCGGCTTTTTTAATTACATAACAAATAATTAACAGGATGGAAAATTCCCGACTATTTTCCTTTGACATCTCTTATAAATTTTGTCAGGTTACCCTCACCGCGACAGAAACGAGGAACTGGACATGACCGCGACCCGCCCTGCCGAATTCACGCGTCCCGGCGTGACCGCATTGCAGCGTCTTCCCGAATATGATGCAGAATTGCTGACTGCCGGCGGCAATCAGGCACTGATCGTTCTGGGTGATCAGGTGTACAACCTGCGCATCACCCGGGCCGGCAAACTGATCCTGACGAAATAACCCGATCAAGGGCGGCGCGTGTTACCCGCGCCGCGGACCCTTTCCCTCTGGTCGCGCTCCCTTGCCGGGGGCGCGATTGGTTTTTGCAAACCCCGGTTTCCCCCCCGACTTCGGTCCTGCCTTTGGGCCAGGTTTGCCAAAGGGCTTGCCAGCGCCCTTCCCGCCGTCGCGACCGGTTTTGAATTCCTTGAAATCACGGGCCGGTTTGGCGTCGCGGGCAGGTTTACCCTGAGCGCGCGGATTCGCACCCCTCTCGCCCTCGGCCGCACGGAGCTTGAAGCCGGATTTGCCACCGGGTGCAGAGCGTTCGCCATCGCGCGGGCCTTTGGCAAAAGGTTTGCGGGCCTCTCCATCACGGGCGGGTTTGCCAAAGGGTTTACGCCCCTCGCCGTCGCGTGCAGCCTGACCAAAGGGCTTGCGACCCTCACCGCGCGGCGCGGATTTGCGGTCATCCCCCTCGGCGCGCTTGCCAAAGGGCTTGCGCCCGGCGTCATCACGGCGGGCGGTAAAGCGACGCTCTCCGTCCTCACGGCGGGTCGGGCGCGATTCGCCATCCTCGCGCTTGCCCATCGGACGGCGCGGCCCGTCAGAACGGGCCCGCCCCTCGCCCGGCTTGCCATCCGCCCTGGCCGCACCCCGATCCCGGAACGAGCGCGGTTTTTCCTCGGTCTCCCCGGTCAAAAGCCCGCCAAGCTGGTCGCGCAGGACCTTGCGCTTGACCTCGCGGACCTCGTTTTCCTCCATCCCCGTCAGCTTGAAGGGGCCATAGCCGATCCGAATCAGCCGGTTCACGATCAGCCCGACATGCGCCATGGCGCGACGAATTTCGCGGTTGCGGCCTTCGCGGATCCCGACGGTCAGCCAGGCGTTCGCACCCTGCTGGCTGTCCAGATTGATCTCCATCGGCGCGAATTCCTCGCCGTCGATGGTCACACCCCGGCGCAGCGGCGCAAAGGTCAGGTCGGTCGGCTGACCGTTCACCCGCACGCGATAACGGCGCAGCCAGCCGGTGCTGGGCAGTTCCAGCCGACGCTTAAGCTCACCATCGTTGGTCAGCAGCAGCAGCCCTTCTGAATTCAGGTCCAGCCGCCCCACGGTCATCACCCGCGGCATGTCGCGCGGCAGGGCATCAAACACCGTCTGCCGCCCCTTTTCGTCCGAAGCCGAGGTCACCAGCCCAACCGGTTTGTAGTAAAGCCACAGCCGCGTCTCTTGCGGCGCGTCCATGGGCTTGCCATCAACCGTGATCCGGTCTGATGGCAGGACATCCAGCGCAGGGCTGTCGATCTTGCGCCCGTTCACCGACACCCGGCCTTCGACGATCATGCGCTCGGCCTCGCGGCGGCTTGCGACGCCGGCACGGGCCATCACCTTGGCGATACGTTCGCCAGCGGCAGGTTTCGGGGTGTCGTCCGGGGTGGTTTCGGGGGTGTCGGTCATGGCGATCTCCTGCGCATCTCTGCGGTGGCAAAGCGGGCTCTCTACGCCCAATGACTGAAGATGGAAAGCAGTTCTTGCAAGCAATGCAAGCCCGCGCGAAAAGCGCGCATGGTCTTTGCCTCGCATATGCCCGCCGCTCTGGCTGAGGCCCGCGCCGCCGCCCGGCGCGGCGAGGTGCCGGTGGGCGCTGTTCTGGTCGGTGCGGATGGCACGGTTCTGGCCCGTGCCGGCAACCGCACGCGCGAACTAAGCGACCCGACAGCCCATGCCGAAATCCTGGCCATTCGCATCGCTTGCGCGACTGTCGGTTCGGAGCGGCTGCCGGGGGCGCGGCTTTGGGTAACACTGGAACCATGCCCGATGTGCGCTGCCGCCATCTCAGCCGCGCGCATTGAAACCCTTTATTACGGGGCTGATGACCCGCGCATGGGGGGCGTGCGCCACGGCGCGCGCGTTTTTGACCACCCCCAATGTCACCACCGGCCAGAGATCATCGACGGCATTTCCGCAGAAGAATCGCGGCGGCTGTTGCAGGAGTTCTTTCGCAACCGCCGCTAACATGACAAATCCACGTCACGAATCCGTCGCAATGGGTGCTTGCGCTGCACCGCAGCATGAATAGGATGCCTGGCGAGCGAACATGGGGGGACTGATGTTCCGGAAGATTCTTGTAGCGAACCGAGGTGTGATTGCGATCCGCGTGAAGCGGGCGGCAAACGAGCTTGGGAAGAAGACGGTCGCAGTCTATGCCGAGGAGGACAAGCTGAGCCTGCACCGCTTCAAGGCGGACGAAGCTTACCGCATCGGCGCGGGGCTGGGGCCGGTCGCGGCCTATCTGTCGATCCCCGAGATCATCCGGGTGGCGAAGGAATCCGGCGCCGATGCCATCCACCCGGGCTATGGGCTGCTTTCGGAAAACCCCGATTTCGTCGATGCCTGCGCCGAGGCGGGGATCGCCTTCATCGGTCCTTCGGCGGATACGATGCGGGCGCTTGGCGACAAGGCCAGCGCACGGCGCGTCGCCATCAAGGCTGGCGTCCCGGTCATTCCGGCGACCGAGGTGCTGGGCGACGATATGGAGGC